>CAYWAR010000342.1:0-3142 GCA_964455765.1 uncultured Elusimicrobia bacterium | reverse complement strand
CATCGGGATCGTCCTGGTCGTGGACAAGGCCCGCCGCCTGCTGGGCGTGGCCGCGGATTTGGACATCCGCAAGTCGCTTCTGCGCGGCGCCTCCATGGACGCGCCGGTAAGCGGGGCCATGAACCGCAAGCCGGTCACGGTGCGCGCCGGCGTCCCCGACGAGGAGATCGCCTCGGCGTTCCGGCTCCATCCCAAGGCGCACATCCCCATCGTGGACGCCAAAGGGCGCCTCTCGGGCTTGGCCGCGGCCGGCGATTACGCCTCTCTCCCGCCCCATCGTCCCAACAAGGTGGTGATCATGGCGGGCGGAGTGGGGAAAAGGCTGAGCCCTCTGACGCAGGGCACGCCCAAGCCCATGCTCCCCTTGGGGGAAAAGCCCATTTTGGAGGTGCTCCTCGAGCAGTTCAAGGGCTTCGGTTTCGCGGATTTCCTCTTCTCGGTCAATCATCTGGCCGAGCGCATCATAGGCCATTTCGGGGACGGCAAGCGCTGGGGCGTGCGCATCGGCTACTTGCGGGAGGCCAAGCCCCTGGGCACGGTGGGCGCGCTCAGCCTGATCAGGGGCCCCCTCCGGGACCCCGTCGTGGTGGCCAACGGGGACATACTCACCAAGGTGGATTTCGGCGCTCTCCTCGATTTCCACAAGGCGGAAGGCGCGGCGGCCACGCTCTGCGTCAAGACCCACGAGGTGCACATCCCCTACGGCATCGTGGAGATCGACGGCTATCGCCTGCGGAGCTTCGTGGAGAAGCCCACGCACCGGACCTTCATCAACGCGGGCATCTACGTGCTCGAGCCCAAGACGCTCTCCTGGCTCCCGCGCGGCCGGCGCTTCGACATGCCCCAGCTCCTCGCGCTCGTCCAGAAGCGCCGCAAGAACGGGGTGGCCTGCTTCCCCATTCAGGAATACTGGCTCGACATCGGCGAGCATCAAGCCTACCGCAAAGCCGCGGGGGATTACACGGAGCTCTTCGGATAACCCATGAGGATACTGCTCACCGGCGCGGCCGGCTATCTCGGCTCCACCCTGGCCCCGCTGCTGCTCAAGCAAGGGCACCAGGTGCGGGCGCTCGATTCCCTCCTGCACGGGGGCAAGCCCCTTTTGGGCTTCTGGGCCTTTCCGGGCTTCAGCTTCATCAAGGCCGACGTGCGCGACAGGGCGGCCGTGTCCGCGGCGCTCGATGGCATCGAGGGGGTCATCCATCTGGCGGCCATCGTGGGGGACCCGGCCTGCGCCCGCGCGCCGCAGGAGGCGCGGGCCATCAACCTGGAGGCCTCGCTGTCCCTGGCGGAGGCCGCGCAGAAGGCCGGGGTGCGCAGGTTCGTGTTCGCCTCGACCTGCTCCAATTACGGCAAGATGGCCGACCCCGACAAGTCCGTTGACGAGGCTTCCGAGCTCGCGCCGGTCTCCCTCTACGCCGAGACCAAGGTGGGCGTGGAGCGAGCCCTGCTCGATGAAAGCCGTTTCCCGAAGCTCTGCGCCACGGCCTTGAGGCTCTCTACGCTCTTCGGCGTGTCCGCGCGGATGCGCTTCGACCTCACGGTCAACGAGTTCGTCATGCAGATGATCACCCGCAAGCATTTGGTCGTTTTCGGCGAGCAGTTCTGGCGGCCCTATCTGCACGTCGCGGACGCGGCGCGGGCCTTCGCGCTGGTCCTGGGAAGGGAGGAGGCTGAGGTGCGCCGCGAGGTGTTCAACGTGGGCGGCGACGACCAGAACTTCCGCAAGCAGGACCTCCTGGAGCTCATCGCCCCGCTGGCTCCGGGCTGCCGCATCGAGCGCGTCCACAAGAACGAGGACCCGCGCGACTACCGCGTGAGCTTCGCCAAGATCCGGGAGCGCTTGGGCTATCGGCCCGAGCACAGCGTGCAGAGCGGCATCCGGGAGCTCGCGGACCTCATCGCCCAGGGCGTCCTTCCCGCTCCCGAGAGCCCGGAGTTCACCAACACGCCATGACCGAAGCATTTGCGGCCAAATGCGAGGGAATGGTTGAGCCATGCGGGCGAACACCATGAAAGCCTCTCCCATTCCCCTTTTCGAGCCCTGCCTGCGGGGCAGGGAATGGAGCTACGTCAAGGAGTGCCTCGACACGAACTGGATATCCTCGGTGGGCTCCTTCGTCGGGCGCTTCGAGGAGCTCATGGCCCGGCGCATCGGGGTCGGCCACGCCGTGGCCACGGTCAACGGCACGGCCGCTCTCCATATCGCCCTGCAGTTGGCCGGGATAGGGCCCGATGACGAGGTCCTGCTCCCCACCCTGACCTTCATCGCCCCGGCCAACGCCATCCGCTATGTCGGCGCCCAGCCCGTGTTCATGGACGCGGAACCCGACTATCATCAGCTGGACGCGGGGAAGACCCTCGATTTCATAAAGAAGGAGTGCCGCTGGGTACGGGGTGTCCTTAAGAACAAGAGCACCGGGCGGCGGGTGCGCGCCATCATGCCGGTGGACGTGCTGGGACATCCGGCGGACTTCGCCTCCGTCAAGACTATCGCGGACAAATACGGCCTCGCCCTCATCGAGGACGCCTCCGAGAGCCTGGGCTCGCGCTACCGGGGCCGCGCGACCGGGCAGGGCGCCCGGCTCTCCTGCTTCAGCTTCAACGGCAACAAGCTGGTCACCACCGGCGGCGGAGGCATGCTCCTGAGCGACGATGAGGGGCTGGCCCGGCAGGCCCGGCACCTCACCACGCAGGCCAAGGGGCCGGGCGTGGAGTACATACACGACCGCGTGGGCTATAACTACCGCCTCACCAACCTCCTCGCGGCCGTCGGCGCGGCCCAGCTCGAGCAGTTGGAGGGCTTCGTGAGGATCAAGCGGGCCGTCGCGTCGCGCTACGAGGCCGGCCTGCGGGGCGTCCCGGGCCTGACCCTCATGAGGGAGGCCCGGTGGGCCAGGAGCACTTTCTGGATGTATACCGTCCTCGTCGATGAGAAGCGCTTCGGCATGGACAGCCGGGCCTTGCTCGGGCGCCTGGCCGGGAAGGGGATCATGACGCGCCCGCTCTGGCAGCCCATGCACAGGAGCCCGGCGCACGCGGGCGCCCAGAGCTACCATTGCGAGACCGCCGACCGGCTCTATCGCGACGCAATCAGCCTTCCTTCTTCCGTGAGCTTGACCCGCGCCCAGCAGGCGCGCGT
>CAYWAR010000341.1:0-3164 GCA_964455765.1 uncultured Elusimicrobia bacterium | reverse complement strand
GGTCGGAGAAGAATTTTCCGGCCCACCCCGGCTCGCTCCACGAGGGTCCCCAGTTCCAGAGGTCCAGGCGTCCCGCCGGCCCGGCGATGGCCCGGACGGCTCCCAGCCCGCCGTCGATGTTCGCATAGAGGAAGCCCAGCGTGGCCAGCCCGGCGGCTAGGAAGGTGAACGCCTGGAACACGTTGGTCCAGACCACGGCTTTGATCCCGCCGAAGGCGATGTAGACGATGCTGACCGCGGTGAAGAGCAGTATGACCGGGATGATGTTCCAATCGAGCAGGACGGAGACGGCCACGCAGGCCGCCATGAGGCGCACCCCGGAGGCCAGCAGGCGCGTGATGAAGAAGAACACGGTCGCCGAATACTGCGTGGCCGGGCCGAAGCGGTGTTTGAGGAACTCATAGATGGTGACGCAGTCGAAGCGGTAGAAGGCGGGGATGAAGAGGAAGGCGATGGCCACCCGCGCGGCCGCCGATCCGATGAAGAACTGCGCGTACTGCCAGTTCTCCCGGAAGCCCGTGGCCGGGACCCCGATGATGGTCATGGCGCTGATCTCCGTGGCCGTGAAGGAGAGCACCACCGCCCATACCGGTATGCGGCGGCTCCCCAGGAAGAAGTCGGAGGTAGACTCCTCCCCCCTGCCCAGCCAGAAGCCCAGGATAAAGAGCATGGCCACGCATGCCCCGACCACGAGGAAATCGGGCATCGCTAGATTCGTCGCGCTGGGGAACCAAGTTTCAACCATGTCGTCTCCTAGTGCTCTGACCGGGACATAATGACCGTTTTGGCCGCGCGATTTCTGGAGCGAGCCGAAGCGACGCGAGGCCGTGGGGTAAGGAGCACGACTTTCCCCACGGTCCCTGGCCTTCCAATTGTGGCCAGGGGCGAGCAGGCCTGAAGGCCTGTAAGCCGAGCGGCGCAAAGGCGCAGCCCGAAAGCGCGCGGCCCGCCTATAGGGTGAAAGTCTCGAAAAAAGCGTCTTCTTTCCTCCAATGGCGGGAGGCCCGATATCGGGAAATCGCCTCGTTGCTCCTCGCTCAGATAGCTCAAGCTATCCTCGGTCGTCGCGCCTTGCGCTTTCCTCAATCTCGGGCCTCCAAAATAGTCATTATGTCCCGGTCAGAGCACTCGATGGGGCGATGCTTCGAGACATGCACGCCAGAGGGACGGGCATGCGGCCTGTCACGGTCAGCTTCCCGGCCAAGGCGCGCGCCGCCGCGCGCTGGGAGGCTTCGCAGGGCGAGAAGGCGCAGAGCCCGGATTTCCAGCCGCGCAGCTGGTCGAAGATGAAGGGAGAGCCGAAGGAGACCAGCGTCCCCGTGCCGGCCAACGCCGCCCGCGCTCGGCGCTCGAGTACGGACTCGTAGCGTGCCCGGCCGCTGTAGGCGCGAGGGCCGAGGAAGGAGACCGCCAGGGCGGGCTCCCTGGCCCCTACCCTCCACGGCAGAACGCAGACCCCGAGCCTCGATAGCTCATCTAGGAAGGGTCGTCCGCCACCGCCTCTTTGTGCCCCGAGTTCAAGGTACCGGACCCTCCCAGGAAGAGGTCCGACTGCGGGCCGCACCCAGGTGAGCGACGCCTCGGCCATCTCGTGGGCGGCTCGGCGGTGCCGGGCGCAACCCAGGACCCCGAGTCCCCCTCTCGAACGCCGCGCCGGCCCGGAGCCCCCGCCGGCGGCCTTCAAGCGGCGCACGCGCACCAGGGCCGAGCGCACTTTCCGCCGCAGTTCCGGGTCCCCCGCGCTCATGCGGGCGAGGGACGCGCACAGCCGGGCCGGATCCTCGGGGACGAGGAGCACGTCCGCGCCGGCCAGCAGGGCCAGGCGCGCGGCCTCGGCTTCATCGAAATTCTTGGAGACCGAGCGCATGTCCAGGGCGTCGGTGGCCACGACCCCCGGGTAGCCCAGCCTCCGGCGCAGGAGCCCGCCGACCACGCGCCGCGAGAGCGAGGAGGGGAGGCCGGGCTCATCGCCCACGGCCGGAACATGGAGATGGGCCAGCATGACCGAATCAGCCAGGCGGGCCGTGGCGGCGAAAGGGACCAGTTCCCTGCCGAGCAGAGCCGCGCGCGAGGCTTCCAGCCTCGGCAGGGCCAGGTGCGAGTCGAGGCGGGTCTGCCCGTGGCCCGGGAAATGCTTGGCGCAGGAGAGCGCCCCGCCCTCGCGCAGTCCCCGCATGGCGGCGGCGCCCATCCGGGACACGAGACCCGGGTCCGCGCCGAAGGAACGGACGCTGATGATGGGGTTATCGGCTCGGCCCCCCAAGTCGAGCACCGGGGCGAAGACCCAGCGCACTCCCAAGACCCGGGCCTCGACGGCCGTGAGCTCCCCCTTCAGGAAGGCCAGGTCCTCGCGCCCCGAGGCCCCCAAGGCCATGTTGGATGGGAAAGCCGTCCCTCCCTCCACGTGAGAGGCGGTCCCATCCTCGTAATCCGCGCAGAAGAGCAGGGGGATGCGCGCCTTGCGCTGCAGGCGCCGCGTGAGGGCCGCGACCTGAGCGGCCTTCCCGTAGTAGACGCAGAAGCCGCCTACCCCCATCTCAACGAGGCCTTCGGCCTCCCGGGGATCGTCGCGCCCGATGCGGAAGCCGGGGAAGATGAGTTGGGACGAGAGGTCTGTCATCGAAGGCGGCTATTATATCTATAATACGCTCATGCTTGGCGCAGCGCTCGCCGCCATCCTCTTATCGGGTCCGATCCCGCCGCCCGCGTTAGGCCAGGAACCGAGTCCCTTAACAGAGGAGGACGCCTACTTCCTATCCAAAGGAGGCTACTGCGTCGAGCAGGGACGCGTGTTCGATAAGGACTCCGCCGAGCCGCTCTCCCAGGAGGACCTCTCCTTCGCCTTGGAGCAGGCTCGCAGCAAGGTCCGGCTCAAGGCTCTCATGGAGCTCAACCTGGTGCTCAACCGCTACGGGCCCTCCGAAAAAATCTCCCCGGAGGACTTGGCCTCGGTGCGGCGCATCAGCCGCGAGAATTGGGGCGTGTGGACGCGCGAGACGCGCGAGACGCTCAAGCAGTACTTCTCCCTGCGGGAACTGCAGGACATGCCTTCGTTGACGGGCGGCAAAGCCGCGGCCCCCACCGCTCCAGGGACGGCGGCAACGCAGCCGCCGTCCCCCCAGCCCGGAAGTTAACCCCACCCGCGAGGAGCGGCGGCACCCCAA
>CAYWAR010000340.1:0-3259 GCA_964455765.1 uncultured Elusimicrobia bacterium | reverse complement strand
CCCCTTCCTGGACGCGCAGGCGGATGCGTCTTGAGGCTAGCTTGGAGGCCGCGGCGCAGGCCGCGGCGCGGCAGACCCCCGTCTCGATGCCCAAGCGCACGGAGGGAAGGCGAGCGGGCCCCTCCTTTAGGGAATCGAGGAGCTCCCGGCTGTGGAAGAATATCCGGTTGGCCCCGTACAGGACGGTGCGGCCCTCCTCGGTGAGCTCCAGCGCCTTCTTTCCGCGCTCGAAGAGCCTGACCCCGAGCTCCGCCTCGAGCCGCCGGATCTGGGCGCTGACCGTGGGCTGGGCGAGCAGGAGCTTACGGCAGGCCTTGGTGATGCTCTTCTCCCGGGCCGCCACCCAGAAATAATACAGATGGTGGTGATTGAATGGGATCACGCTCGGCGGCCCGAGCCGCCGCGTTGATGCCCAGCGCGTCCGCTGTCTTTTATCAGATTGTTTTTCCTATGTATATTAATTGATTTATCTATTTTACAATCTATTGCATTTCCGGCACAATCCCCCCATGACAAGACCCTTCACGATCCCACGACACTCTCTTCTGGCTCTCTTCCTCACCGCCGGCGCGGCGGGAGCCGCGCAGGCGCAGGAAAACGCCGCGGCGGCGGAACAGCCCCTGGAGCTGGAGGCGCTGGTGGTCACGGCCTCGCGCAGCAGGACCCCCCTCAAGGATCTTCCGGCCAACGTGAGCGTCGCGCGGGACCTGGAGCGGACCAACGCCGCGGGAGCGGCCGAAGCCCTCGCCAAGTCCGTTCCGGACGTGGACCTTCACGGCTCCCCCTCCTCCCAGTCGAGGTTCCAGACCCTCACCCTGCGCGGAGTGGGCGACCAGAACAAGGTGCTCATCCTGCTCGACGGGGTGCCCATCAACGAGCCGCGCATCGGGAACGTCGACTGGTCCCTCATCAACCCCAAGACTCTGGACCGGGTCGAAGTGCTGCGCGGCCCCGTCTCGAGCCTCTACGGGGCCGGGGCCATGGGGGGGGTGATGAACTTCGTGACCCGGACCCCCGTCGGCCGCTCCGAGTCCTCCGCGGAACTGACCTACGGGGAGCGCAACACCAGGATCGCGGACCTGGCCCAGCGGGGGAGGCTCGGCAAGTTCGCCTATTCCCTGGCCGGCAGGGCCCTGCGCGGCGACGGCGCGGTGATGGAGAAATCCCCCTCCACGGTTGCGAGCGTCAAGCGCGACCGCGACCAATGGAACTTCCACTCCAAGCTCTCCTACCGCCCTGAGGAAGGCCGCGAGTGGACGCTGGGTTTCTTCCACGGCAAGGAGGCCTTCAGCCGGGGGCGCCCCTACTTCAGCGAGGACAAGGAGAGCAACACCGCTTATCTGAGCCATTCCCGCGAGCTCGACCGCGCCTCCTGGCTCCTGCGGACCTATTACTCCTACAACACCTTTGGGGGGAACATCGATAAATCCACGACCTTCAACTACACCGAGCAGGTGCTCAACAACCGCATGTGGACCGCTGGGGGCACTCTCCAGGCCAACTATGATTGGCGCGACTCGGCCCGCTGGACGGCGGGAGTAGACGGCCAGAGCTTGGACATGGACGATAGGACGCTCTATCAGACCTCCACCCGAGTCAAACGGGCTAAGGGCAAACAGCTCTACCTGGCCCCCTTTCTTCAGCTCCAGCTCAAGCCGCTGGGCGAGCGCCTGGTCGCCACGATGGGGGGCCGCTTCGACTGGTCCAAGAGCTATAACGGCTCCTTCGAGGACACCACTCCCTCCAAGCTCACTCTCTACCCCTCCGACGAGCGCTATTCTTTCAGCCCCAGGGCCGGCCTCCTCTATCGCCTAGACGACTGGACCTCCCTGCGGGTCGCCGGGGGCAGGGCCTTCCAGGCCCCGCGGCCCTTCACCCTCTACGCCGAGCAAGCCATCGGCAACGCCACCCTCATCGGGAACCCTTCCCTGGCGCCCGAGAGCCTCTGGTCCTATGAAGCCGGTGTGGACCGCAAGCTCTCTTCGGACTCGACGGCCAAGGTCACTTTCTTCCAGAGCTGGGCCAAGGACCTCGCCATCCATCGTCTTATCTCCGCGGGCAAGCGCCAGTTTGGGAACATCGGCGCCTCCAAGGTCACCGGCGTCGAGGTTCAGACGGAGCTCGGCGTCGCGGAGCACGTCAGGGCGGCCGCGGGCTATTCCTGTGAGCGGACCGAGATAACGGAGAACCAGAACAACCCGGCAGCCGTGGGGAATTATTTCACCTATACCCCCAGGAACAAGGCCCTTCTTTCCCTGCGCTACGACAGGCCCGCCTGGTTCGCGGTCGACGCGACCGCGCGCTACAAGGACATCATGTTCGCGGACATGGAGAACACCATCCTATCGGGCGCCTACTGGAACCTCGACCTCGCGCTCTCCAAGCGGTTTGGCGCCCTGCAGGCCAAGGTCATGGTGGAGAACGCGACGGACAACCAGTACGACATCTTCGACTTCACCCAGCCCATCCTCGTGCACCCGGGCAGGACGGTGTCCGCGTCCCTCGGGGTCTCCTTCTAAGTATGCCTTTGGCACACGGCGCATGGAGCCTGGACCCGCGCCGAACGGCGCTCATCGTCACCGACGTCCAGAACGACTACACCCATCCCAAGGGCCGCATGGGGAGGCATCTGGGAGCAAAAATATCCAGGATGCGGCGGATACTCAAACCCTTGAGGGGGCTGATAGCCCGCTGCAAAAAGCGCGGCGCACGGGTCGTTTGGATACGATCCGTCCGCAAGGCCGGCGACAACGAGAAGGAAGGGCACAGGATACGGCCGCCCTGGGTCTTCTTCCGGGAAAAGACCGATTGGATGGGCGGGCCGGCCGAGGGTTCTTGGGGCGCCGAGTTCGCGCCGGAGGTGATGCCCGGGCCCAGGGACATCGTGGTGCGCAAACGACGCCACAGCGCGTTCTATAAGTCGGACCTCGAGCGCGTGCTGCGCGGACTCAAGGTGGATACCCTGCTCTTCGCCGGGATCGCCACCTATGCCTGCGTGGAAGCGAGCCTGCGCGACGCTTTTTTCCGGGATTTCGACGTGGTCTTGGTGGCGGACTGCTGTGCGGCCTCGAACCTGCCCATGCACAAGGCCACGCTCAGGCTCGTGCGCAACCTCTATGGGGCGGTCGCGCCCTCGAAAACCATAGCGGCGAAGCTCCGAAGGACGCGCAGCCGATGAAGCGCGGGCCCCTGCTCATCGCGGCCTCGACGGGCTGGCTCATCTTCCCCCCCCTGACGCGCGCGGTCCCCCCCGAGGGGG
>CAYWAR010000339.1:0-3265 GCA_964455765.1 uncultured Elusimicrobia bacterium | reverse complement strand
CGGGGAGGCCAGGGAGCCCTCGTTCAATTCCGTTGGCCCGGAGGTATCGCAGAAGGGCGCGCCTTGCTCGACGATGTGCGTGTAGCGGCCCAGCGCCTGTGTCCGGAAATCACGCCGAAACCGGTTGACACTTTTTCCTGGGGCGAATGACCAGGAGCCCCGTTTCCTGAGCGGCGACCACCGCCGCTCTCCTTTGGATCCATAGACCTCGCTCCTTACCGCGATCCTCCACGGACTGCAGGCTAGCCCACGATGCGGCTGCGCGCAACAAATCCTGCCGATCTTCCCAGCTGACCCGGGGGCCTGACGAGAAAACCTCATCGGGCGTCCTCCCTCCCAGGACCTTGTAGCGGCGCTCGTAATTCAGGTCCTCGTAAGCCGCGAGCAGTCTCAGGGGCAGCAGGCCCCGCTGCTGGCTGTGCTCCACAGGCCGGGTCCACGCCCGGATGAAGCCGTTCGACCTCTCCTCCTTGCCGTTGTAGCTCCCCCGGTAGCCCGGGCTCGGCAACGACAGCACCCCGCACCCCGCCAGGAAGCCTTGGAAGTACCCGCTCGTGAATTCGCTCCCCTGGTCGTGCTTCAGGATCAAGGGCGCCCCCAACAGATCCCAGACCCGCTCCAGATGCCTCGCCACCGCCCGGCTGTCCCACGTCCTGCGGACCTCCCACAGCGGCTTGAATCGGCTGTGCTCCTCCTGGACCGTCAAGAGCCTCCCCCAAGACGTGCGCGGCCCCAGGTGCATGAAATCCAACGCGTGGCAGACTCCCACCTTCGTCCAGATGACCTCCATCGGCTCCCAGCCCGGCTCCCGCAGGATCCGCCCGATCGTGCTCGCGCTCTCCGGAGCCGAGAGCGCCATCCGTAGCGCCTCCGCCCCGTAGGTCCCCTGTTTCATGCGATGCAGACACCGGATCTCCTCTCTCCGGCTCTCCGGGATCCGGTTCGCCACATGCAGCGGCCGACTCGGGCGGTCCGCCAGATCCCCCTCCGCCCGACGCAGCTCCCACCGGCACAGGCTCCGCGGGCAGTACCCCGTCGCCTCCGAGAAATCCTCCTGCGTCGTCCCTAGCGCCTTCTCCTGGTCCAAATGGTCCAGCGCTTCCGCCTTCTCCGACATCGGATACCGGTTCCCCTTGTCCCCCTTGCGCGCTCCTGCACCCCCGGGCGCTCCCGGGTCCGGATCCTTCTCCGGCCCCTTCCCCTGCCTCCTGGCGATGTCCAACAGCGTCTGCTTCCTCGAAAGCTCCTTCTCCAGCTGCCGGATCCGCTTCTCCATGGCTCGCTTCTCCGGATCCGCCGCCGCAGCCTTCCTCCCCGGCTTCTCCGGCTTCAACGCCTCCCGCGTCGCCCTCAGCACCTTCCGCGTGAGCTCGTAGTACCGCTCCCGGCTGATCCCCAGCCTTTCGGCCAGGTCGTTCACCGATGCTCCCCCCGTGATCCCCCGCAGAATCGCAAACAGCCGCTTCTCGACCTCCGGGTCCAGATCCTCCGTCCTCGGAGGCCCTTCCGTCTCCATGCTTGCCTCCTATGCGCTCGGCGCTCCCGCCACCTGCGCTTCCTGCCGGCCCTTCTTCTCCGTCTCCGCCAGCGGTCCCCACAGCCTCTTCGCCATCCGCAACAGCTGCCGCTGCCGCGCGTTCTCCTGCTCCAGGTCCTCCGAGCGCCTCTGGAGCTTTTCCAGCCGCTCCATCGGCTGCCCCCTCCCCGCAGTCGGCGACAGCGCCAAAAGCATCGCCGCAAGCGCCTTCTTCTCCAACTGGTAATACCGCGGCAGCGAGATCTGCGCCGCCTTCGCCGCCTCTCCCACCCCCATCTGCCCCGAGAGCACCTGCAGGAGCGTCCAGACCCGCTTCTTCGCCGCCTCGTCCGACTCCATCCCCTCCAATGGATCCTTCTTCCGCTTGCGTCCCATCTCCCACCTCCTCGCTGGCCGTCTCCGGCACCACCTTCCCGTCCTCCAACCGCACCCCCAACACGTGCCTCCCGGCCCGCACGATCACGTGCATCGGCTCCCGCGGCGGCTTCCCCATCGCCATCTCACGGGCGTTTTCCGCCACGCCTTCCCGGAGCCTCCGCAGCACCTCCTCCTTCCCCTCGTAAAAACGGTCCGCAGGGATCAGCCCCTCCATCCCCTGGTGCGGCCGCTGGAAGTTGTAGTGCTTCACCCACAGGTCGATCCTTCGGCGCGCGTCCTCCAGACTCACCACCTCCACCCGCGAGAGGCACTCCTTCCAGAGGCTCCCCCAAAATCGCTCGATCTTCCCGCAGGTCTCCGGGTGCCTCGGACGGCTCCGGACGTGCTCGATCCCGTACTTGAGGAGCTCCTTCTGGAATTTCGTCTTCCCCCGCCAGTTGGCGTAGGGGGGGCCGTTGTCCGAAAGGATCTCCTGCGGAGCCCCGTGGGCGGCGATCGTCTTCCGGAGGACCTCCACTGCCTGGGCCGTAGCGGCCCCCATGAAGAGCCCCCAGCCCACCACGAAACGGGAGTGGTCGTCCAGGAAGCCGATCAGCCTCCCCTGCTGGTTTTCCCCAAAACGCACCACGAAGATATCCGTCTGCCACATCTGCCCGGCCGTGGCCCGCTCGAAGCGCCTCACCACGTCCGGGTGCCGCCGACGCTTCACGCGCTCCGGAGGCAGGCCCTCCCGGTGCAGCGTCCGCCTCACGCTCTCCCGGCTCACCCCCAGGTGCAGGAAGCGCGCCAGCGTGTCCCGGATCCGCCGCACCCCCCAGGCGGGATTCTCCCGCTTCGCCTCCACGATCCCCCGTACAATCGGCTCCGGCAAACGATGCTTGTAGCCTCCGCTTGGCTTGCCCTTTTTCTTTCCGTTGCCTCGCCGCTTGATCCCGGCGGCCCGCGCCCACTCGTAGACGGTCGGGTAGCTCAGCCCCAACTCCCGGGCCACGCTGCCGCAGTTGGCCCCGGGAGATTTCAGGGATTTCAGGGCCTTCGCACGGATCCCGGGCGGGTGGGCCCGCCGAGCGGCAGTTTTTGCCGCCCGCCGGCCCCCTCCCCCCATGGGGGGAGGGGGGGCCTTGCCCTCTCTCGTCTCAACGCCTTCTTCCCTTGCTCCCTTCATCTGACACACTCCCTTCTCCCGGGGCTTTCCTCTCCCCGGGTAAGAATGTGTCAACCGATATCAGGCAAAGACTCAGGACACTCCGGCTGGGTCAAAACACATACGAAGTGGGAGATCGAACTTTTTATCTTCATGGCGCATTATCGATCCACGATTTCGAGATCGAGAGGAAATTCAACGGCAAG
>CAYWAR010000338.1:0-3280 GCA_964455765.1 uncultured Elusimicrobia bacterium | reverse complement strand
TTGACCTTGCCCACCGTGTAGATCGAGGTCGCCCCCCCCTCCCTCAACCATTTATCGCGGCTCGCGTTCTTGAAGGCCAGGGTGACATTGCCCTCCATGCGGTAGTCCTGGACCTCGGGGGTGGGAGGCAGGGGCTTCTCCACGATCTGGAAGGGCTTATAGTCGGAGGTGAGCAGGTTCTTGGAGTCCTTGACCAGGAAGATGCGGTAGAGCCTGCGCCCGACGGCCGTGTCCGGCACGAAGAAGGGGAGGGAGATGGCCGCGACCGCTCCTGGGGGGATCGTCTCCTGCGGGGAGACCTGGTCGGTGCGCGCCAGCATCTTGTATTCCAGGTCGTATATCTCGGCCACCCAATAGTAGCTGCCGATGGGCCACTGGTCGGTGCCGGTGTTCACGGCCAGGGCCTGGATGGCCAGGGTCTCGCCCGCCTGGACGGGGTCGGGCGCCGGGACGGTGAACTGGAGGCTCGCCGAATCGCCGGCCAGCAAGGGCGCGGCCGACATGAACGCCGCCAGCGCTACGAGGGCGGTCCTCATGGTGTCTTACACGATGTCGTGGTCTTCCCCATTATCCCGTCCTCGCGTTGAATTCTATTGAATTCGACGCGAGGGCGGTCCTCACTTCTTCTCGAACTTCATCTTGATCTTCTTGCCGTCCTTCATCTCGATCTCGACGGCCTTCGTCTTCTCCGCCTCCTTGCGCAGCTTCTGGAGATTCTCATCGAGGTTCGTCACCGCCAGCCCCGTCTGCCAGGTGCCGTACTCCTGCGGGGAGAGCGCCCGAGGGGCCGAGGGCGCCGCGCCCGGCCCCCCCACTTGGGATATCTGCCCGGCGGTCAGGGACTGGCGTCCCAGGTCGTTGGATATGTCGACGACGCC
This sequence comes from uncultured Elusimicrobia bacterium, assembly GCA_964455765.1. GTDB lineage: Bacteria > Elusimicrobiota > Elusimicrobia > UBA1565 > UBA1565 > CAYHRV01. The sequence continues at coordinate 2,402 of CAYWAR010000338.1, read as the reverse complement.
GTCGTAGACTTTGACCGTCATGCGCTCGTCGACGTCCACGTCGGCCTCGGTGCCGCGCACCGAGCAGACGGCCAGGTTCGAGCGCAGGCGTATCGTCGACATCCCGTGTAGCCGCCTCGTCCAGATCTGGCCGAGCTTGGTCATGAGGCTCGCCTCCCGGCGGCCTCCGCCGGATTCCATCTCGAAGTTGGAGCCCTCGTTGATGCGGACCTCGACGCCGCCCACGAGGGCCACGGCCACCTGCTCGCCCTTGCCGGTCTTGACCACGTCGCCCTCGTAGACCATCACGCTGTTCTTGAGCCGTTCGGTCTTGGAGGTCGCGATGCGCGTCACCTCCGGCTTGCCGGTGACTCCGGTCACGATCCCGACCACGATGCCCTTGCCCGCGGCCGCTCCCGAGAGGAGCGGTTTCGACGCCAGGATCATCGCGATCAACGCGGCCGCCAGCAGAGCCTTGCTCCAAGTCCCGTTTTCCATGGTCATCTCCATGCGACCGGCTTATTTCAGAAGCTCGAATTTCACATCCAGCCCGGATTTGGGTATCACGCGCAGGACATAGGGCATGGTGCCGCGTGCGGCGGCCTTGCCCTCGCGCGCCGCCAGCTTATAGCGCACGACCACGCCGCTCAATGAGGTCGCCACGGCTTCTATCTCCACCCGCTCAGCCGGGTCGTTCTTCCCGCAGAGTATCCCGACCACCATGACTTTCTCGAAATCCAGCTCCGGAGGCGTCCCTTCCCCCACCCGTTTCCAAAGCCTCTCCCAGCCCTTGGTCGAATCCACGGCGAGGGTCTGGGCCGCCTTTCCCGAAGGCAGGGCGAGGCCGGACCATTCCGTCCCGACCGGGGCGCTCTTGGAGCCGGAGGGCGCCTGCGCCGCGCCGCTCGGGGCGGCTGGAGCCGGCGGGGGAGGAGGCGGAGCCGCCATCCCCGGCAAGGCCGCCGGGGGCGGGGCCGGCGGCGCGGGCGGGGGCGCAAGGGGCGGCGGAGCGATGGGCGCCGGAGGAGGCCCCGTCAGCGTGACGCCCACCTCCCCCTTCCTCAACCCGTCGAGGAGAGCCGCCAACTCGTCCGAGTTGAGCTGGCCCTCCATGCCGACCAGGCTGTAGCCGTCCAGCTCCGCGGTGAGGCCCTTCTCCTTGAGGAGCTCGCTGATGGCCTGCCACACCTGCTCCGGGCCCAGGACGGCGCTCGGGCCGAAGATCGGCTTCTTTTCCTCCCCGGGAACGGGCGCCTTCGGGGCGGAAACGGTCAAGGTCTTGCAGTTGTTGGGGACCATGTCGTCGAATATCTCGACGCAGGCGATGGCCAGGCTCTCCCCCTGGCCCGGCGGCAGGCTCGCCGGAAGCTCGTAATCCTTGGACTCTCCCGGGTTGAGCACCGGGATGATCACGGGCGTGCCGGGCGCCGGGACGCCGCCGATCCCGAAGCGAAGCTGGACGTTGCTCTCCGTGGTGCTCCCCTGGTTCTTCACCGAGACGCGGAAAGGGATGACCCCGGCGCCGCCGCCGACGGGAGTGATCTCCAGGAGCACGACCGCGAGGTCCTTGGTCATCGCGGCCGAGAGCACGGAAAAGGTGAAGGGGACCTCGCTGGAGGCCACGGCGTTCCCGTTGGCGTCGAGACCCTCCACCTTCCAGTAGTAGATCTGCCCCAGGGAAAGGCGCTGGCGCGAATCGGAGGGGTTCTGGGGATAGCTGAGGAAGGTCTCACCCGAGCCGGTCTCCTGGGAGAAGAGCGAATTATAGAACGAGGGATTATCCCCCACCAGCACGCGGTAGCGCGTCGCCCCGCTGGAGGCCCAGCGAAAGGTGAGGGGGCTGTCGGAGAGGTCGCGCGAGCCGTTGGGCGGATAGACGAGGAGGATGTTGGGGGAGGAGAGCGTGAAGGAAGCCGTCTGCTCCACGGTGGACCCGTCGAGCGAGGCCTGGGCCTTGAGGGTGTAAACACCGGGCCCGCTGTAGAAGCCGGAGATCGGCACCCCGGACACCTGGCTCGCCGCCGTTCCCACACTGCCCGGCACCGCGTTGCCCGCGTGCTCGAAGACCTGGGAGCCCGTGGGAGAGAGCACGGTGAAGCGGAAGACGATGCGGTTCGCGCTGGCCGCCCCGTTGTGGATCCTCTGCTGGAAGACGATGCGCTCGTTGTTGGAGAAGATCGCGCGGGGAGCGCCGGCGCCGTCCAACACGGCGACGCCTTGGACGGAGAGAAGACCCGCCGACACGGGGGCGGCGAGAAGGAGCAACACAAGCGCTATCCTCATTTTCGCTTCGCTGTTAATTATATCCATAAAGTACGAAGTATTTGTTAATAATCACAGTGACTTTCATTACCGGATGACCGCCAGCTTCTTGACGACCTTGGCCGACTGGCTCTCCGAGCCGCCCTTGACCTTGACCATGA
>CAYWAR010000337.1:0-3283 GCA_964455765.1 uncultured Elusimicrobia bacterium | reverse complement strand
GATCGCCGAAGAGGTCCTGGCGCGGATGAGGCGCTCGAAGGTCTCCATCCCCGTCGGGGTCTCCAACCGGCACGTGCATCTGAGCGCGGAGCATTGGGACGCGGTCTTCGGCAAGGGGTCCGCGCCCACCCAGTTCCGCCGGGTCGTACAGCCCGGGTTCTACGCCTGCAACGAGACGGTGGAAGTGGAGGGGCCCAAGGGCAGGCTCAAGGGCCTGCGCCTGGTGGCTCCCCATCGCCCCAAGACGCAGGTGGAGGTTTCGCGCACCGACGCCCTGGCCTTGGGCTTGGACCCGCCGGTCGCGGGTTCGGGCAAGCTGGAAGGCTCGGCCCCCGTGCGCATCCACGGACCCAAGGGGAGCGTGGAGGTGCGCGAGGGCCTCATCATCGCCATGCGCCATCTCCACCTGAGCCCGGCGGAGGGAGAATCCTTCGGACTCAAGACCGGGGACATGGTGCGCATCCGCTCCGGCCTCGGCGGCCCGAGGGAGCTGGTTTTCGAGCGCGTCCTCTGCCGCGTCGGTCCGGAGTTCGCCTTGGAGTTCCACGTGGACACCGACGAGGCGAACGCGGCCTGGATCCGGACGGGGGATAAAGCCCACATCGCGTGATGGGATGGGCCCGGCGGAAAATTCGTAGAATCGTCCGCGAAGCCCGCTTTTGAAGACGACAACGGCCGGAGCAATGGCAACGGAGGAATCATGGAATCGTTGGGAATGATCGAGACGAAGGGGCTGGTGGCCTGCATCGAGGCCGCGGACGCGGCGGTGAAGGCCGCCAACGTGCGGATCGTGGGCTATGAGAAGGTGGGAACGGGGCTTGTGACCGTGCTCTTCCGGGGAGAAGTGGCCGCATGCCGGGCCAGCTGCGACGCGGGCGGAGCCGCGGCTCAGAAGGTCGGGGAATTGGTCGCCGTGCACGTCATCCCCCAACCCCATCCGGACCTCGAGGGCAAGATGCCGATCTCTCTTCCGGAGACCTTGAACCGCGGAAGGAAGTAGCCCGATGAAACGGGCCGGGTTTCACGAAGAAGGAGAGGACCCCCAACACCGGAGCAGACCCCCGCGGGGGGTCTGCCGGCGGCGCCCCCCGGACGGAAGCAGACCCCCGCGGGGGGTCTGCTGAAATGATCTTCGCGCGGGTCGTCGGGACGGTCGTCTCCACGCTCAAGGATGAGAAGCTCACGGGCAAGAAGCTCCTCCTCGTCCAGCCCGTGGATATGCAGTGGGCGCCCAAGGGCGGTCCCATCGTGGGCGTGGACGCGGTGGGGGCCGGGGAGGGGGAGCTCGTGCTCCTCGTGCAGGGTTCCTCCGCCCGGCAGACGGCGCGCACCGAGGGCAACCCGGTGGATTGCACCCTCATCGCCATCATCGACACCGTCGAGCACGGCGGGAAGGCGGTGTTCCGCAAGGGAGAGGACCAGGCCGCGGATAAAAGAAAATGAGTCTGGATACGAACGATATCTCCCGCATCGTGGCGGAGGTGCTTCGGCGCGTGGAGGAACGGGAGGGGCCGCTGGAAGGAGGTCTGAAGACGACGGCGCCTGCTCGGCCCTCCTCCGGAGGGTCCGAGTTCATATTCACCAGCGTGGACGCCGCGGTGGCGGCGGCCTCGCGCGCGCAGGAGGAGTTCCAGTCCCTGGGCCTGGAGCAGAGGGGGAAGATCATCCGGGCCATGCGCAGAGCGGGAGTGGCGAACGCCGAGCCCCTGGCCAAGCTGGCGCATCAGGAGACGGGGTTGGGGCGCTGGCAGGACAAGGTCCAGAAGAACCTCATCGTCTCCCTGAAGACGCCCGGCATCGAGGTGCTCAAGGCCCTGGCCTACACCGGGGACAAGGGCCTGACCTTGGTCGAATACGCGCCTTTCGGCGTAGTGGCGGTCGTGACGCCCTCGACCAACCCGACCTCCACCATCCTCAACAACTCCATCTCCATCCTCGCCGGGGGCAACGCCGCGGTCTTCTCTCCGCACCCGGCCTCGGTCCGATGCGTGCGCGAGACGATGCGGCTTCTCAACGAGGCCATCACCGCCGCCGGCGGCCCGGCGAACCTGCTGACGACCGTGGAGCCGGCCAGCCAGGAGACCACGCGCGCCCTGCTCGCCCACCCGGACACCCGGGTCAACCTGGTCACGGGCGGGCCGGCCATCGTGAAAGTCGCGATGACGGTGGGCAAGACCTGCAAGACCATCGCGGCCGGGCCGGGCAACCCTCCGGCGGTGGTCGATGAGACCGCCCTCCTGCCCAAAGCGGCCGAGGACATCGTGACCGGCGCCTCCTTCGACAACGGGGTGCTCTGCACCGCGGAGAAGCAGGCCATCGTGGTGGAGGCGGTCAAGGCCCGTTTCCTGGAGGCTCTGCGCCGGGACGCGCGCGCCTTCGAATTGTCCCCGGCCCAGACCGACGCCCTGACGAAATTGGTCATCGTGGAGGGAGGGCGCGGCTGCAAGGATCCCAGGCTCAACCGCGACTTCGTGGGCAAGGACGCGGCCTTCCTCGCCCGCGGCATCGGCCTGAGCGTCCCGGAGCCGACCCGCCTGCTCTGGTGCGAGGTCCCCAACGACCATCCCTTGGTGTGGACCGAACAGCTCATGCCGTTCTTCCCGGTGACCTCGGCCAAGGACGTGGACGCGGCCATCGAGCTCGCCTACCACACCGAGGGCTACAACCACCACACCGCGAGCATGCACTCGATGAGCGTCGACCACCTCACGCGCATGGGGCGCCGCATGGCCTGCTCCATCTTCGTCAAGAACGCGCCGACCTTCTTCGGCCTCGGCATGGGAGAGGGGTATGCCACCATGTCCATCGGCACCCCCACCGGGGACGGGCTCACCCAGGCGACGCATTTCGTGCGCCCCCTGCAGTGCAGCCTGGTCGGATATTTCAGGATCGCATGAAGGAGACCCCCGCACGACAGAGGCCGAAGCCGTCAAACCTTTCGGCCGAGCGGGGGCTTTCGGGGGCCGCGTTCGGTAATATAGAGGAGCCATGCTAACAAACATCGCCGTCGGACTTCTGGAGACTTCCTCGATCGCCAAGGGCATAGAGGCCGTGGACGCCATGTGCAAGATGGCCTCGGTGAAGCTCGTCAAGACCGCCGTCATCGCCCGCGGCAAGTACGTCATCATGATCTCGGGCCCGGTGGGCGAGGTGGAATCCTCCCTGCGCGCCGGAAGCGAGATCGCCAAGGACACGGCGGTGCACCAGTTCATCATCCGCAACCTGCATCAGCAGGTGCTCGACTCCCTGGAAAAACGGGTCCCGGTGGAGGCGCTCGAGGCCC
>CAYWAR010000336.1:0-3301 GCA_964455765.1 uncultured Elusimicrobia bacterium | reverse complement strand
GCCGAATTCCGGGAATTCTTCGACTACTGCGTGGATCTGGGGGTCGACGGGATGGAGATCTCCCCCGGCTACGCCTACGAGAAGGCCCCCCAGCAGGAGCTCTTCCTCAAGCGCGAGCAGACCAAGGCCTGGTTCCGCGAGACGCTCAAGGATTGGCGCAAGAAAGGCTGGCCCTTCAATCACAGCGTCTTCTATCTCGATTTCCTCGAGGGCAGGCGCGACTATGACTGCACCCCCTGGGGCATCCCCCTGCGCAACGTCTTCGGCTGGCAGAAACCCTGCTATCTGATGGCCGACGCGGGCTACGCGAAGAGCTACCGCGAGCTCCTGGAGACCACGCGCTGGTCGGAGTACGGCCATCGCTCCGGCAACCCCAAGTGCGCCAACTGCATGACGCACGTGGGCTACGAGCCCTCCGCGGTCCTCGACGCCTTCTCCGGACCGGGCAAGTTCCTCGAGATGCTCGTGGACCTTGCCACGGTGCGCGGCCCCCGCAAGGCGGAAAGCGCCTATCCCCGGGACTACGGCGCCGGAGTCCCCTCCGGCTTCCCCGTTTCGGCCCCGGCGGAGAAAGGCGCCTGATGGACGCCGCCTTCCTCACCGGGGGCACCGGGTTCCTCGGAGCCAACCTCGCGCGCGTGCTCCTCGAGAAGGGGCTGCGGGTCCGCTGCCTGGCGCGCAAGGGCGGCAACCGCAAGAACCTCGAGGGCCTCCCCGTCGAGCTCGTCGAAGGGGACCTCCACGACAAGGCGGCCCTGCGCGTGGGCTGCGCCGGAGCCCGGTACGTGTTCCATGTCGCGGCCGACTACCGCATCTGGGTCCCGGACCCGGCGGCGATGTACGCCGTCAACATCCAAGGCGCCGTCAACGTGCTGGAGGCCGCGGGCGCGGCCGGGGCGGAGCGCATCGTCCACTGCTCCAGCGTCGCCGCCGTGCGCCCCCCCCGCGGGCCCGGCGATCCTCCTTCCGGCGAGGACTGCCGCTATGCCGGCATCGAGGACATCGTCGGCCCCTACAAGAAGTCGAAATGGCTCTCCGAGAACGCGGCCCTGGAGCTCTCCGGCAAGGGGCTTCCCATCGTGGTGGTCAATCCCGCCGCGCCCATCGGCCCCTACGACATCAAGCCCACCCCCACCGGCCGCATCGTGGCGGATTTCCTCAACCGCAGGATGCCTTCCTACATCGACACCGGCCTCAATATCGTCCACGCGCGCGACGCGGCCGAGGGCCATTGGCTGGCCGCCCTCAAGGGCCGCGTGGGAGAGCGCTACATCCTGGGCGGGGAGAATCTGACCTTCAAGAGGGCCTTGGACCTCCTGGAAGAGGCCACGGGGCTCGGCGCCCCGCGCTTTAAGACACCCTACGCCCTGGCCTATGCCTTCGCCGCCGCGGATACCGCGCGCGCCCGCCTCTTCGGAGGAGAGCCCCTGGCCCCCCTCGACGCCGTGCGCATGGCCCGCCACCCGATGTTTTACGACAGCGCGAAAGCGGTCCGGGAGCTGGGGTACTCCCCCCGTCCGGCCCGCCAGGCCCTGGCGGACGCGGCGCGGTGGTTCATCGCCAACGGCTATGCCCCCGCTCCGCCTTCCTTGGTCCGGACGGAAGCCGGCGCCGCATGATCCTCCTGGCGACGGCCACCCGTTGGGAGAGCGGCCCCCTGGCCGAGGCATTGTCCCTCTCTCCCTCCGGGGCCGGAAAGGCCGGCGGGATGGATCTCACCCTCGTGGAGACCGGCATCGGCCCGGAGAACGCCCGGAGGTCCCTCGAGGGCCTCGACCTCCCCGCGCGGACCCCGCTTTCCGCCGTGCTCAGCGTCGGCCTTTGCGGCGCTCTCCAGCCGGGCATGTTCCCGGGCGATCTGGTATTGGAGGCCCGCGGAGCCCCGGAAAGCTGGCTGGAACCCGCGCGCCTGCGGGCCAAGGACCTGGGGCTGCGCCTGCACATGGGGACCGTGATCTCCCTGGACCGGGTGGCCTTCGACCCCGCTCAGAAGCGCATGCTGGGGGAGAGCCGGCGGGCCGCGGCCGTGGACATGGAGACGGTCTCCATCCGTTCCTGGGCCCGCGCGCGGGGCGCGCAGTTCGCGGCCGCGCGGGTGGTCCTCGACGGCGTCGATGACCGCATGCCCGACGCGGCCCCCGAGGACGGGTCCCTCCGTTCCCTGGCCGGGTACCTCCTGGGGCGCCCCATGGACATCCCGCTCCTGCTGCGCCTGGGGCTGCGCCAGCGCTCCGCCATGCGCGGCTTGGCTCGTTTCCTGAGGAGTTGGCTTGAAAGTGTCGCACGCCATGAGACAGAATCCGCCGCTTGACCGCTATCTCGCCGCACGCGCCTCGCTCGTTGAGCGCGAGCTCAAGCTCCTTCTCCGCGCCCGGGGAAGGGCGCCCATCACTTTCCTAGCGCCGGCGCCCAAGAGCGTCGCCCGCGCGATGTCCTATTCCCTCCTGGCCGGAGGCAAGCGCCTGCGTCCGATCCTGGCCATGGCCGCGGCCGAATGCTGCGGGCTCCCCGGCCGCCGCGTGCTCAAGACCGCCTGCGCCCTGGAGATGATCCATACCTATTCCCTCATCCATGACGACCTGCCGGCCATGGACGACGACGACCTCCGGCGGGGCAAGCCGACCAGCCACAAGATGTTCGGGGAGGCCCTGGCCATCCTGGCCGGGGACGGCCTCCTGACCTGGGCCTTCGAGGTCGCGGCCCTCAACGCCCGGGAGCTCGGCCTGGGCGGCGGCGCCTGCGCGGACCTCATCGGCGTGATCGCCTCCGGCGCCGGGGCGCGGGGAATGGTGGGCGGCCAGGCGGCGGACATCGAGGCCGAGGGCTGGAAGGACTCGGACCTCGGGAACGGGCGGCGAGGCCGGGTCCGGCGCTTGCTCGACTACATCCACACCCACAAGACCGCCGCGCTCATTACCGCCAGCCTGGAGGCCGGGGCCGTGCTCGCCCAAGCCTCCGGCGGGCGCCGCCGCTCCTTGCGCGAGTACGGGCGCTGCGTGGGCCTTGCCTTCCAGATCGCCGACGACATCCTCGACCGGGTCGGGGACAAGCGCAAGCTCGGCAAGCGGGGCTCCGACGCCGACAACGGCAAACTGACTTATCCGCGCCTCTACGGCATCGAGGCCTCCCCGGCTCTCGCCCCGGACCACGATCTCGACGACCCGGCCGCGACGACCACAACAGGCGCATGCCACGACCGTCCCGCTGGCCCGCAGCCCCTCGGCAACCGCTAGCAGCTCCGGGCCGACCACCAGCCGCCACTGCGCCAAGCCTGCCGTCACCCTCCGCGGCGCTGCGATGC
>CAYWAR010000335.1:0-3303 GCA_964455765.1 uncultured Elusimicrobia bacterium | reverse complement strand
CCCGCCGCTCCGACGCCCGCCTGGACATAGCCCGAAACTACTTCACCACCCGCTTGGATTCTCTTAAAAAGGAATTCGAGCAAGAAATCTCGAAATAGAATCCACGAGCCCGGGCCTCCGGCCGGCCAAACCTCGCCGACAAAAAGTCACCGGGTCAAGCCGTTTCATAGGGGAGAAGGGGCTGGGAAAAATCCCGTGACGAGGGGCCTATCGGAAGCCTGCGCCGCGTAGAGCGCAGGCTGAGATAGGAGCGGCGGCCGAACAGGGAGGCCGACCGCGTACCCGCGTCACGGGATTTTCTCAGAACCCTTTCAACCTTGCTTCCGTCGGAGCCGTTCTTCGAGCTGCGCGAAGCCGATGACCCGGGCTCCTTCCGAACGCGCCTGCTCCGCCAGCTCCCCGTCCCCCGTGACCACGGTCACGCCCTTGCCCATGGCCAGCACGTGCCGGGCCGAGCCCAGGATGGCCTCATCGGCGTCCCCGTCCACCGGGAAGCGGACCGAGAGCGCGGAGATCGCCGTGCCCACGCCGCGCCTGGGGCCGTCGAAGAATACCTCCACCTCCACGCCCCGCCGGCCCGAGGCGAGGGAGTCGAGCCGCAGGAGCCAGGCCTCGGTGCGCGCCTGCTCCATCTCCGGGAAGCGGGGGTCATAGTTCTTGCCCCGCACCGCGTTGCTGCCGTCGACGAGGAATATCACAAGCGCCTCATGGGGGGGCGCGAGAGGCGCGGGATCACGCTGCGCACTCCCCCGTCTCGGAAGCGGATCTCGTTGGTCCACTCCCTCTTCCCGTCGACCATCTGCGCCGACTTCTTGAGCACCTTGCCGGTCCCGTAGAGCGGGTGCACGACCTCGTCTCCGGGCTCGAAGACCGAGGCGTCGAGCGCCTTCGGCTCGGAAACCCCCTGCGCGAAGAGCTCGGGCACGCGGGAGGGCAGTTCGCTCCCGTCGACCTCGCGGGCCATGCCCAGGAGCTTCTTGAACACGGAGAGCCCGCCGGCCGAAGGCGAGTCCGGGTCGCCCTCCTGCGCCGCGCGCAAGAGGGCCTTCTTCGAGCCCAGGAGCACCACTTTCGAGCGCGCGCGGCTGATGGCCACGTTGAGGCGGTTGGGGTTGAAGAGGAAGCCCGCCAGGCGCGAGAGATAGCCGGGCTGGGAGCTCGTCAGCGAGAGGATGACGGCCTCGCGCTCCTGGCCCTGGAAGCGCTCCACGGTCGCCACCGTCGTGCGCACCTTATCGAGCAAGAAGCGGATGCGGTTGCATTGGGCCCGGAAGGGGGCGATGACGCCCAGGTCCTCGGGCGCCAGACCGCAGCGGATGCACTCGCGCACCAGGGCCTCGGCCCAGAGCGCCTCCGCCTCGGAGACGGAGCGGCAATCCTCGTGCGGGACGTCCACGAACACCAGGGGCGCCTCCGGGTCCAGGATGGGGGCGAAGTCTGGGCCGGGCTTGAGCGCGGGACGCAGGCGGCGTTCGGCCGCCTTGGGGGTGGACTCGAGGGCCCCCCCGTAGAAACAGTCGCTGACCACGGAGCAGAGGCCTTCGTTGAGCCTGTGCGACTTGCGCAGGAGGAGCGGGTCCCCGTAGCGCTCGCGGATGAAGGAGAGCGCGGACATGCGGCAGAGCCCGCCGGTCTCGGCCTCGGGCGGCAGTTCGACGACCGGAGGCATCTGCGCGTCGTCGCCGATGAAGAAGACGCGGCGGCCCAAGAGCCTCGCGGCCAGGGCGAGGGTGAGCGGCGCCTGCCCCGCCTCGTCGAAGAGCACGACGTCGAAGAAGGGCTCCAAGCCCTTCTGCCCGCCCTCCTTGGGCAGGGCCTGCTGGGCCGCGGCGTAGAGCGTGGCGCCCGCGATGAGGGGCTTCTGGCGCGTGGGGAGCCGGGATTGGGCTCTCACGCCCTCGGGAAGCCCCTCGTTGCTCCCGCGGGAGGCGCCGAATTTCAGGAGCCCGGTCGAGAGGAGGTCGGCGCAGGCCGGGATCCGGCTTCCCACCCAGAATATCTCGCTGAGCGCCTGATGGATGGCCTGATGGGAGACCGCGCTCACCAGCACGCGGGCCTCCTCCTCGAGGGCGAAGTGCAGGGCGAGGCGCGCGAGCAGATGGGTCTTGCCCGAGCCCGGGGGTCCCTGCATGGCGAAGAGGGGATCGGCGGCGCGCGCGGCCTCGAAGGCGTCGAGCATCCCCCCCTCCAGGCCCTCGGCGAAGGGCGAGGCCGTGTCGAGCGGGCGCCGGATCCCGGCCGCCTCCTCCCCGCTCAGCCACGCCGGGAGCCCCGCGGCCTCGGCCCGGCGCAGGATGTCCTTCTGGAGCTCCAGGAGGTCGAAGAGGTCCTCGTCGATGACCCAGCCCTCGGCCCTCTCCAGCGCCTTGGGGTCCTCGATGGAGCCGGAGAGCCTCAGGAGATAGCGCTTGCCGTCGAAATGGTCCCCCACGAGCTCCAGGCGCGCCACGGCGCGGCGAGGGTCCCCCTGGCTCAGGCGCACGCGCGAGCCGGGGCGCAGGCGCGAGTCGTTGCGCGCGCAGGAGAAGTTCAGCACGGTCCGCTCCCCCTCCTCCTCCGAGCCTTCATAGCGCAGGCCCTCGATGGCCGTGCCCGCGGCCACCCGCTCCGCGGTCCCCAGCTCGTAGAGCGCCTCGCGGCCGTGCAGACGCATCTCCTGCTCCGCCTCCAGCCCGGCCAGCAGTTGGGCGGTCTCCAGGCTCTGCGGAGTCCACTCATCCATCAGAGGATTTCCAGGAGGGCGAAGTGCAGGTACTCGGTCTCGGGCATGGCCAGGAGCATGGGATGGTCCTGGGCCTGGCCGCGCACGGCCAGGACGCGGCAATTGCGCCCGGCCTTGGCCGCGGCCCCGCGCAGCATGGAGAGGAAGTCCTGGCGCGAGACATGATGGGAGCAGGTGCTGCTCGCCAAAAGCCCTCCGGGCTTGAGGCAGCGCAGGGCCGAGACGTTGAGCCTCAGGTAGGCCCGCAGAGCCGAGGGCAGGTTCTTCTTGGAGGGGACGAAGCTCGGCGGATCGAGGAGGATGAAGTCCGGGATGATCGTCTGCTCCCCGCCCGCGAAGGACTCCAGCACCTGCGCCGCGTCCGCCGCGTCGAACTCGCAGGCCTCGTGCCCGTTGAGGCGGGCGTTCTCGCGGGCAAGCTCCACGGCGGACTCCGAGCTGTCGAGCCCGAGCACGCGCAGGGCACCGTGGCGCGCCGCGGCCAAGGAGAAGGCGCCGGTGAAGCAGTAGAGGTCGAGCACGGTCCGTCCCTTGAAGGCGGGGGCCAGGAAGGCCCGGTTGTCGCATTGGTCGAAGTAGAA
>CAYWAR010000334.1:0-3306 GCA_964455765.1 uncultured Elusimicrobia bacterium | reverse complement strand
CCCATCGCCTGGGTCTCCACGGTGGACTGGCCCCTGCGCATCGGCGGGAAACCCTTCTACGCCTGGCCTTCCTTCATCCCCATCGCCTTCGAGGTGACGGTGCTCTGCGCCGGGCTGGGGACCGTGGCGGCCTTGCTCCTGTATCGGAGGTTATTCCCCTGGAAGCGGCCGGCGATCCTGCTCCCGGGGGCGACCGACGACCGCTTCGTGGTGGCGGTGGACCGGGAGACCGCCGGATTCGACGGCGCGGAGCTCGCGAAGCTGTGCCGGGAATGCGGAGTGGTGGAAATAAACGCCAGGGTGGAGCAAGACGGATGAAACGGCATACAGTCAACGCGCTCCTCGCGGCGGCGCTCGTCGCGGTCTGGGCCTTCACCCTGGCGGTGCGGGAGGATAGGACCAGGCGCAACCGGTCTTTCATGCCCGAGATGTCGACCTCCCTGGCGCTCGAAGCGCAGGGCGAGAACGCCGCCCGGCCGGGCGGCGGAGTGCTCCCGCCGGAAGGCAGCATCCCCCGGGGGCATCCTCCTCTCGCCTATCGCGCCGGAAAAGAGGAGGCGGAGCGCGCGGGCCGGGAGTTGAAGAATCCCTTCCCCGCGGACCAGGCGACGCTCGATCGCGGCGCCAAGGTCTTCGCGAACTACTGCGTCGTCTGCCACGGGGGTTCAGGGCTCGGGGACGGGCCGGTGACCAAGTTCGGCTTCCCGGCGCCCCCGTCTCTATTGGGCGACTCGGCCCGGCGCATGGCCGATGGCCGGATATTCCACATAATCACCTTCGGCCAGGGGAACATGCCCGGCCACGCGGCGCAGATCCCCCGGGAAGACCGCTGGAAGGCCGCGCTCCATGTCCGAAGCCTGCAGAAAGCGGCCGATAAGGAGGGGCGCCCGTGAGGCCCCTGCATCCGCTCCTGGCGCATCCTTCCTTGCGCGACGCCCTGCTCAAGACCGCGGCCATGGGGCTGGTCTGCGCGGCGGCGGGGCTCTTCGTCTCGCCGGAGCGATTCTGGGCCAACGCGCTCCTCGCGGGCCTCCTCGCCTTGACCCTGAGCTTGGGCGCGGCGGTATTCCTCGCCACCCAGGCGGTCACGGGCGCATCCTGGAGCTGCGGACTTGAGCGCATCGCCGGGCCCATAGCCTCCGCGCTTTGGGTGGGCCTCTCCCTCACCGCCGCCGCCGTGCTGCTGGGACATTCTTCCCTCTATGGCTGGGTCCATGAGGCGGGAGCGCACTCCGCTCATTCCCAGGAGATCTGGCTGGCCCGGCCCTTCCAAGCCGGGCGACTGGCGGTCTACGCCGCGGTGTGGCTCACGCTGTGCGCCGGATTGATCAGAAGGATCGGGGGAGGGGAAAAAGGGCATTCAGAGGGTGCGCGCGGCTTCGCCGCGGTTTTTTTGGCGGTCTTCGCGCTCACCTTCTCGGCCGCGGGCATGGATTGGGTGATGACCCTGGAGCCGCACTGGTACAGCACCATATTCAGCGTCTATCTGTTCGCCGGAGCGTTCGTCGGCGGCCTCGCCTCGATCGCCGTGGCTCTGAGCGTGGCGCGGCATCAGGAGGGGGTGAGGTCCTTGGTGTCCGAGTCCCTCTATCACGACCTGGGCAAGCTCCTCTTCGGGTTCAGCTGTTTCTGGGCCTATATCCTCTTCTGCCAGTTCCTGCTCATCTGGTATACGAACATCCCCGAAGAAACAGGGTTCTTTCTCAAGAGGATGCGCGGGCCCTGGGGCGTGCTGATGGCGCTATCGGTGGCCGTCAACTGGGTGGTCCCGTTCTTCGTCTTGATGGCGGGCGCCGTGAAGAAGAACCCGAAGGCCCTCTTCCGCGTCGGGGTGTGCCTGCTCTTCGGGCGTTGGCTAGACCTCTACATCGTGGTGATGCCCCGCTTCCTGCCTCAGGGCCCGGCTCTCGCGCCCTGGGAGCTCGGCTTCCTCGCCGGGGCGCTGGCCCTCTTCGCCTGGGCGGTCGCCGGTGCCTGGGAATCCGGCCGCGCGCGCCGCGGATCGGCGGCCTGAGCCGGCCGCGTGGGAGGCCGCAGGATGTCGCCCGCGGATGGCGTATGTTTGGTACACTTCAAGCATGCGGGCGGAGCGTTCGTATGGCCGACTTGAACGCCCTGCCATGGCGCGCGCTCTTCCTCGTTTCCTGATCTGGCTCTGCCTCCTTCTCCCCGGCTCGGCCTGGGGCTATGTCGACCCCGGAGTCGTCGGCTCCTTCTATCAGCTCGTGTATGTCCTCGTCTTCGGGGTTCTTCTGGGGATCTTGCGCAAACCGCTGGTTTCCTTGAATTCACTTTTCAGCCGGGTGAGATCCGAGTGGGCCCGGCGGCGCGCCGGCTCGTGAAAACGCTGTCTTTGACGGACATCCGGCTGGACCCTTCCTCGTATGCCGATCCCAACGGTTTTCTATTCCATTACCAAGGCGGGATCTACCGGGCCATCGCCCGCCCGCAAGAGGCCTTCTATCGGGCCCTGCTCGACAGGCCCATCATGGCAGCCCTCTTCGAGAAACGCGCTCTCGCCCCCGCGAAGATAGCCGACCTGTCCATACCGGAGGCCGGCAGTTCCCTCGTCCTCGCGCACGAGCCGATACGGCCGGTCAGCTACTGCGTGGAATGGAGCCCCTCCCTGCTGAGGGCCGCGGCCAAGGCGACGCTCGAGCTGGCGTCGTCCCTGGCCGGGGAGGGCTTGCTCCTTCAAGACGCCCATCCCTGGAACATCGTCTTCGACGGCGCCCGCCCCTGTTTCGTGGATCTGACCTCGATCGTCGCCGCGGAGGGCTCCAAACTCCCATGGCCGGCCTATCAGCAATTCCTGAATTTCTTCCTTTATCCCCTGGAGCTTTGCGCCATGGGCAAGGGGCCGGAGGCCCGGGCGCTTCTGTTCAATTACGCGCGCGGCGTCTCGGAGGAGGACCTGGTCCGCAACATGAGCGCGGGCTACGCGTTGCGCCACCCGCTGAGTTGGCTGGCCGCGGGGGCGGGGGCGAGGCTCCGGGCGATGGGCAGCCGGGGCGGCGGGCTCAAGCGCCTGATCGAGAAGACAGCGTCCTCGGAACGCCTCACTGGGATATCCGCCGGCTTGCGGCCCGCTTTTTTCCGGCGCCTTGGACGCCGATTGGACGGAGTTCCGCGCGCGCCTAAAAGCGGCGTCTGGCTGGAGCACGCCCGGGATAATCCCGCGGGACCGAAGCTCAAGGCCGTTTCGGCCCTGCTCGAAAGCCTGCGTCCGGGCTCCGTGATAGACCTCGGCTGCAATACCGGTGAATTCTCCGTCCTGGCCGCCGGACTCGGCGCCTCCGTGACCGC
>CAYWAR010000333.1:0-3307 GCA_964455765.1 uncultured Elusimicrobia bacterium | reverse complement strand
ACAGGGGACACTTGGCCTTCAGGATCTGGCTCCTCTTGTCCATGAACACCCGGACCCAATCGGCGATCGTCGCTTTCCGGGACTTCCCGTTCTTGTCGGGCAGGGGCTGTTCGATGCCGTTGAGCACCTCGAAGCGGGCTCCGGTGAACAAGTCCCGCACTTGCTTCTCCGAGAGGCGCCCCAGGAGTCCGGCGAGGAAAGCGCGTCCCGCCTCGCTGATGCGGGGATCGCGGTAGCCCGGGGACATCCCCTCGAAGTCCGCGACGCAGGCCGCGGGGTCCTTCCATATCCGCGCCTTCCTCGTCCAATTGAGCAGGGAGGTGAAATATCCCTTCCCTCCGAAGGTGCCGCCGAGGTCGGTGACGTAGAGGATGGGCCGCGGACAGCGGGGGTCTCCCTCGGGACAGAGGATCCTCTGCTGATTGTGGGTGTTGTCGCCGTGGTTGACGAAGACGGCGAGCAGCTTGAGGGCGTCGACCTGCGCCTTGGACGCGCCGCCGCGGGCTTCCTCGACGAGGTCTAGCTCGTCGAAGGTCCAGCCCTCCATCTCGGCGGAGGTGATCTCCGTTCCGTTGAGCCGCTTCTGGAGCGTGACCGGCTCGAAGACGCGCTCCGCGCGGGGAGGGGCGTCGGAGGCGAAGGGGTCCTGGGGGCAGTTCCCGCACGCCAGGCGCACGGAATACATGCGCTCCGCGTAGAAGCCCAGGGCCCAGAAGAGGCGCGCGGCGGCCACCTCTCCGAATATCTCCGTGTTCTGGGAGGGATCGTACTTCACCTTGAGGCGGGTCTTGGCCGCGTCGACGCAGGGGAATTTCTTGGTGTGCCCTCCGATGGGGAAGGCGGGGTCGCGTTCCTCGAAGACGCAGCGCACCTCGTCCTTGAAGCGGTAGGAGCCTTCTCCCTGGGGTCCGTTGAGCAGGTCCATGGAGGCCGGGTCCGTCTCCTGCCAGAGCCGGGCGCGGCGCAGGATCAGCATCCTCTCGTCGAGAGAGACATCGCGCGCCGAGGCGGCGGCGGACGGGGAGCCCGCGAGGAGTCCGGCGCCGAAAAGAGCACGGAAATATCGATGAATGTCCACTCTTGAAGATTAGAAAATATGGGCCGACTTAACAACCGAGGTCCGCGCCGCCCCCCGCCGGGTCTTTATGCTACTCTCCCTCTCATGCCGGAGGAGCCGGAACCGATACCGGAGGTCGACTTCGTCGAGACCTCCACGCCCGCCGAGGACCTTTCCGTGGAAGTCCGGGCCGCCCTTTCCCGCATCGCCACCCGGGTGGGAGGTAAGGAGTCTATCGAGGATGTCATGGAGTCCCTCTGGAAGGAGACCGAGGGGGTATTCCCCCGGGACCGGATCGGCCTCTCCTTTATCGAGGAGGACGGCGCGCGCTTGGTGGTCCGCTGGTGCAAGGCCGGTTACGGCGCCACCGCGCTCAAGGCCGGTTATGGAGCCGGTCTCGCGGGCTCCAGCCTACAGGGCATGCTCCTCAGCGGGAAGGCCCGGATCATCGGCGACCTGGAGGACTATCTCCGGGCCCGGCCCGGTTCCGAATCGACCCGGATACTGGTCCAGGAGGGCGTGCGCTGCCGTTTGCCCCGCCCCCTGGAGGCGGGGGGACGCCCGGTGGGTGGCCTCTTCCTTTGGAGCCGGGAGCCCAGGGCTCTCGGCGTCGAGCACGCGAGGATACTCTCCCAGGTGCGCGAGCACATCGCCCAAGCCGTGGAGCGGGCCTGGCTCAAGAAGTCCCTCGAGGACGCCAAGCGCGATTATTTCTCCACCCTGGGCTTCATCTCCCACGAGCTCAAGAACCCGCTGGCGTCCATCATGGCCCGGGCCGAGAGCTACATGGGGGGGGTGTTCGGCAAGGTCGATCCCAAGGTCGAGGAGAGCATGCGTTCCATGCTCAACACCGCCTCGGACATGACGGGCATGGTGGAGAACTACCTAGGCTTGGCCGGCTTGGAGACGGGGGAGCTGGCGATCTCGCGGGAGAGCATCCACTTCGATAAGGAGTTCTTCCTCCGCCTCCTGGAGGAGACCGAGGCGTTGGCCTCCCGCCGGGGACGGCACATCGCGGTGGACATCCCCTCGGAGGAGATGCGCGTGCGCGGAGGCGTCGACCTGCTGAGGATCGCCCTGCGCAACCTCCTGCACAACGCGGTCAAATACGGCTTCGAAGGCACGGAGATCAGGGTCCGCGCCCGGGTCTCGGCGGGCTGGCTCGAGGTCTCGGTGCGCAACGCCGGGGTGGGCTTCCGGCCGGAGGAGAAGGGCAAGCTTTTTCGGAAGTTCTCCCGCCTCCGGCAGGCCGGAACGGAGAAGACGCGCGGAAGCGGACTGGGACTCTACCTGTCCTGGCTCATCGCGCAGAGGCACGGGGGCTCGCTGAGCGCGGAGTCCGAGTCCGGAAAGTGGGCGGAGTTCACGCTCCGCCTGCCCGACGCCTCCCTCGGCTAGACGCCCGCTGACCGGCCAGCTCGCGCAGCAGGGCCTTGGCGCCGTAGATGGCGCGCAGGGCTTCGAGGATGCCGGCCGAGTGCACGGAGACCGCCCGGGAGTTTTCCCGGGAATAGGCGTATCTTCCCGCCAGGCTCTGGATGTTCCCGTCGAAGATGAGGCCCACCAGGCGGGCTTTCCGGTCGATGACCGGGGAGCCCGAGTTCCCGCCGATGATGTCGTGCGTGGTCACGAAATTGAGCGGCGTGCCTAGGCGCACCTTGGCTTTGGCGGCCAGGACCCTTTTGGGAAGGCGGAAGGGGGGGGTGTTGTCGAAGCCGTCCGCGCGGGAGTAGAGGCCCCCGAACGTGGTCTTGTGCGGCACGCGCGTCTTGCCCGCGTCGTACGAAGCCGGCTGGCCGTAGCTCATGCGCAGGGTGAAGGTGGCGTCCGGATAGAGGTTCTTGCCGTGGCAGGCGAAGCGCACCCGGGCGATGCGAGTGCCCTCGGCGCGCTCGACGCTCTGCACCTCGTCCTCGTACCACTTGCGCATCTCCCGGTAGAAGGGGTCCGCCCTGCGGGCGAGCACGATCATCGAGTCCCCGCAGGACTCGATGAGCGCGGCTCCTTCGCGTATCAGGCGTTTACGGAATCCGACGTTTTTTAGCCGTGTATGGGCTAAAGCTTCCTTAGCCGTTTCCTCGGGCGACTTTCCTTGGAGCACCGCCCGGATGAAGGGGTCCTCGGGCCCCAGGGCCTTGAGCGAGAGGGAGAGCCCTTGGGCCAGCATGGCCGCTTCCAGGTCGGGGTAGACCGGGGCCGGGGAGTAGAGACGCAGGTGCAGGGATTCCAGCCCCGAGTCCCGGTATTCCT
>CAYWAR010000332.1:0-3310 GCA_964455765.1 uncultured Elusimicrobia bacterium | reverse complement strand
GAGCGCAAAATCGCCCGGCCAAATCGCGCATAATTATCCGGTCGGAGCACTAGTATGGCGGAAGAGACCCCTTCCCGCCAATACCGGAGAGTGGCCGTGTCCGCGGCCGCGGCGGCTTTCGACAAGAAAGGGGAGGAGATTGTCCTCCTCAACGTGCGGGCCATCACGGGCCTCGCCGACTATCTCCTATTGGTGAGCGTCGGCTCACCCGCCCAGATGGAGGCCATCCAGGAGAAGATCGAGGGCGAGCTCAAGGCGTACGGGCTCCACGCCGCTCACCGCGACGGCAGGAAGAGCGGGCAGTGGCGCGTGCTCGACTACGGGGCGCTCATGGTCCACCTGATGGACCCGGAGGCGCGGGAGCTCTATAGTCTCGAAAAGTTGTTTCGAGGAGCAAGGAAGGTGGCCTGGAAAGGGAAAGAGAAAGCAAAAAGCGCACGAACATTCGTCCCCCCGAACGGAAGCACCCCCCCGCGGGGGGGGCGCTGAGCCATGCCCGATCTCGTGGAGGTCCTCAAGCTCGCCGTCGCCAAAGGAGCCAGCGACATCCATTTGGTGGTGGGGAAAGCCCCCATGCTCCGCGTCCACGGCGAGATGCTCCCCTTGGAGGGACATCCCATCCTGGACGCCGACGAGACCAAACGGATGATCTACTCGGTGCTCTACGAAGACCAGCGGGCGCGCTTCGAGCGCGACTGGGAACTCGACTGCTCCTTCGCCGTCACGGACATCGCGCGCTTCCGCGTCAACGTATTCCAGCAGAAGAAGGGCACGGCCGCCGTCCTGCGCGTCATCTCCTCGCGCATCCCCACGCCCCAGGAACTGGGCCTGATGCCCTCGGTGGTCAAGCTCATCTCGGAGCCCAGGGGGCTGGTCCTCGTGACGGGGCCCACGGGTTCGGGCAAGTCCACGACCTTGGCCAGCCTCATCGAGACCATCAACCAGACCATGCGCAAGACCATCTTGACCGTCGAGGACCCCATCGAGTTCGTCTATGAGGACAAGCAGTGCGTCATCTCCCAGCGCGAGGTGGGCCAGCAGACCAAATCCTTCGCCGAGGCTTTGAAGCACTCCCTGCGCCAGGACCCGGACGTGATCCTGGTCGGCGAGATGCGCGACCTGGAGACGATCTCGCTGGCCATCACCGCGGCGGAGACCGGGCACCTGTGCTTCGGCACCCTGCACACCCAGGACGCGCCGACCACCGTCGACCGCATCATCGACGTCTTTCCCTCCGAGCAGCAGCAGCAGGTGCGCATCCAGGTCTCCACGGTGCTGCGCGCCGTGGTCAGCCAGGTGCTTCTCCCCCGCCCCGACGGACGGGGCCGGGTCTGCTCCCGGGAGGTCATGACCATGACGCCCGCCATCGGCAGCCTCATCCGCGAAGGCAAGACCCACATGCTCTACGGGGCCATCGAGTCCGGGGCCAAGTTCGGGATGATCTCCATGGACCAGCACCTGGCCTTCCTCGTCAAGCAGAACCTCCTGAAAGTCGAGGACGCGGTCTCCAAGGCCCGCGACCCCCAGAACCTGCGCACCCTGCTCTCCCTGGGCGGCGGCGGGACGCCGCATTAGGACACCCATGCTCATCGGCCGCCTCCGTTCGGTCCTGGCCTCGCGCCTGGCCGGAGCTCTGCCCGAGGTCGCGGCCCCGGAGGCCGCCTCTCTGGTCCTCAACCCGGCCCCGGCCCATGTCCGGGCCGACCTTTCCTTGCCCTTCCCCATGCAGGCCGCCAAGCTCCTCAAGCGCAAGCCCCTGGACCTGGCCGCTGAGCTTGCCGGGTCCTTGAAAGACATCCCCGAGCTCGAATCCGTCGAGGCCGCCCCTCCGGGCTTCCTGAACCTGCGCTTGAGCGCGGCGGCTCTTGGAGAGAATCTGAGTTCCGTCCTCGCCGGCGGCGCGGCTCCCGGGACGCTTGCGGCGGGCGCGCCCCGCCGCATCCTGCTGGAGTTCGTCTCAGCCAATCCCACGGGCCCGGTGCACGTGGCTTCCGGCCGGGCCGCCACGCTGGGAGACAGCCTCGCACGCATCCTGCGGCGGCGCGGGCATGAGGTCGCGACCGAATACTACGTCAACGACGCGGGCAAGCAGGTGCGGATGCTCGGACTGTCGGCCCAGGCCCGCTTCGAGCAGGCCCATGGGCGCTCCGCCGAGGTGCCGGAAGGCGGCTACCAGGGCGAGTACGTCAAGGAACTCGCCGCCGCCGCTCCGGCCGAGGCTTCCGGCTGGGAGGCTTCGGACTTCGGCCGCTTCGCCGTGGGGCGCATGCTCGAAGCCCATCGCCGCGACATGGGCGCCTTCGGCGTCGCCTTCGACCGCTGGTTCCTGGAGTCCGAGCTTCACGCTTGCGGGGCCGTCGAGAAGACGCTCGCCGCGCTCCGCTCGCTCGGGCATGTCTACGAGAAAGAAGGCGCGGTATGGCTGGGTTCCTCGGCGATGGAGGCGGAGGACGACAAGGACAGGGTGCTCGTGCGCGCGGACGGCCGCCCCACCTATTTCCTCGCCGACATCGCCTACCACCAAGACAAGCTGGAGAGGGGATTTTCGGAGCTCATCGACATCTGGGGGGCCGACCATCACGGCTACGTCCCGCGCATGCAGGCCGCGGTGGAGGCGCTCGGCCGCCCCAAGGGGACGCTCAAGATCATCATCCACCAATTGGTGCACCTCTTCCGGGGCAAGGAAGCGGTCAAGATGTCCAAGCGCGCGGGGGAGTTCGTGACCTTGGCTGAGCTGGTGCGGGAGGCGGGTCTCGACGCTTGCCGGTTCTTCTTCGCCCTGCGCGGCGCGAACGTCCACATGAATTTCGACCTGGAGCTCGCCAAGCGCCAGTCCCAGGAGAACCCGGTCTACTACGTGCAGTACGTGCACGCCCGCATCCGTTCAATCTTCCGCGAGGCCGAGAGCCGGGGTCTGCGGGCGGCCCCGGAGCGCTGGGCTCTGCTGGGCGAGGAATCGGAGCGGGCCCTGCTCGTCAAGCTCGCTTGGCTCCCCGAGACGCTCGCGGTCTGCGAGCGCGAGCTCTCCCCCCATCCGCTGGCTTCCTACCTCATGGAACTCGCCGGGCTCTACCACCCCTTCTACGAGCGCTGCCGCGTGGTGGACGAGGGGGCCAAGGAGCTCTCGGAGGCGAGGCTCGCGCTCTGCGCGGGCACGGCCTCGGTGATTAAGGACGGTCTCGGCCTTCTCGGGGTCTCCGCCCCGGAAAAGATGTAAGCCTCCTGAATCGAGAAAAAAGCTGCCGCGTTTTTCTCGATTCAGGGGACGCCATTCCTCAAAGGAGATGTTCGGAGCGGTCTGGTCCTGGGC
>CAYWAR010000331.1:1119-3317 GCA_964455765.1 uncultured Elusimicrobia bacterium | reverse complement strand
TCTGCCGCACGCACAACGGCGCTGAAGCGCGCCGCGTTTTCGGGGCGAAGGCCGGTCTACCCGCATAAGGCGGACTAGCCTGTTTCCTCTCTCTTCTAGCATTGACATGATTAATGTCATCTGTTAATATGACTACCAGCATAATATTCAAGTTCAAGCTATCGGAGGCTTCTATGGACTTCTGGACCAGGATCGACTCCATCATCGCCGAGAACTCGCTGTTGAAGCACCCCTTCTACCAGGCCTGGACGATGGGCCGCCTGACGCAGGAGGACCTGCGCTTCTACGCCGGCCAATACTATCACCAGGAATCCAGATTCCCCACCTTCCTCAGCGCCGTGCATTCGCGCTGTCCCGACCAGAAGACCCGCCAAGCCCTCCTGAAGAACCTCGTGGAGGAGGAATCCGGAGACGACAACCATCCCGAGCTATGGCTTCGCTTCTCGGAGGGCCTCGGAGCGCGCCGGGAGGAGACGGCCCAGGCCTCCCCGGAACCGGAGACCGCGGCCTGCGTCGAAGCCTTCGAAAACATCTCCCGCCAAGGACATTGGACCGCGGGCCTGGCCGCCCTCTACGCCTACGAGGTCCAACAGCCCCAAGTCGCTCAGACGAAGCTCGACGGGTTGCGGAGCTTCTACGGCATCGAGGGCGGGCGCGCGACCTCTTTCTTCGAGGTCCATCGAGAGCTCGACGCCTGGCATTCCCGGTCCGAGAAGGAGATACTCGAGCGGGCCGCGGCGGCGGAGCCTTCCTTGGAGAGCGGCATCGAAGACGCGGTCCGCCGCTCCAGCCGGGCGCTGTGGGGGCTTCTGGACGGGGTCGCCCGGGCGCGCGGCATCGAGGCCTGCGCGGTTTAGGTGGCTAGCCGTCTCTCCCCCAACGGACACAAGAGCGCCGGTTTCTCCCGGCTCGGCCTGCGCGATTTTGTGGGCCGCGTTGCGGCTGGAGAACGGGATTTCGCTCGGCGCGTCCTGGACGTTTCCGATTGCGACCCTCTGGAGGAGATAGCCCGGCTGCGGGGGCTCGAATTCAAAGGGCGGCCCGTGGACTTGGCCTCCTCGATCCTGGCCAATCTCCGCGCCCCGGGTCTCTATCTCCCCTTTCTGCGCGCCCGCGGCGCGGACCTGCGCAACGCCGATCTGCGCAACGCCTATCTGGTCGAATCCGACCTGGAGGGAGCCGACCTGGGGGACGCGGATCTCTCGAATTCCAACATGGAGGGATCGAACCTGTCCCATACGGACCTGGGAAACGGCAATTTGAGGCAGATGAACCTCAAGGCTTGCGACTTCACCCTCTCCTACATGTGCAACGCATACTTCCGGCAGGGCAGCCTTCCCCTGGCGCGCTTCGCCAAGGCGGACCTGCGCAACGCTTTCTTCGGCAACTGCGAGCTCACCGGCGCGGATTTCGCCGGAGCCGACCTGCGCAACGCCTACTTCAAGCACGCCCGTCTCTCGGGCGCCTCGCTGCGCGGCGCGGACCTGAGGAATTGCAACTTCAAGGACGCCAACCTCTCCGGCTGCGACTTCAGGGACGCCGACACGGCCAACGCCTTCTTCGGCAACTCCAACCTCGCCGGAGCGCGCGGCCTGCGCGCATCGCTCATGCCCGCGCCGATTCCAAGGCCCTCCCCAGCGCTCCGCTCCAACGGCCGTCCCTGACCACGGCCTCCCCGCCGCACCGGACGGTCGGCCGGAAGATGATCCCGTCGCGGTGGAAGGGCACGGCGTTGCGCCCGCCGAAGATCAAGTCGTTGCCGAAGGCAAAATGGCAGGTCCCCAGGACCTTCTCGCATTCCAGCGTGTTCTCCATGACCCGGGCCCACGGGTTGCAGCCCAGAGCGAATTCCGCCAATCGGGCGGATCTCGCGCCGAACCGCCGGAAGAGCCGTCCGGCCGCGGGATCTCCGCGCACCGCTCGGATCGACCCGCGGCGGATATCCAAGGCCACCGGCCCTTTGCAGCCGTTGAGGAAATCGAACACGAGGGTCCCCTCGGCCCTCCCCGCGACGGGCCGCATGGCCAGCTCGCCGGCGGGAAGGTTGTCGAACTCGCCGGGACGATGGATCAAGCCGGATTCCCGTATCCAGGACCGGCTCGGGGCCGCTTCCAGCCGCATCCGGGTCCCGTTCGCCGAGCTCACCTCGAAGATCCGTCGCCTTTCCAGCGCGCGGAAAGCCGCTTCCACCGTCTTGG
>CAYWAR010000331.1:0-1109 GCA_964455765.1 uncultured Elusimicrobia bacterium | reverse complement strand
GGCCCCGGGGACGGAGGGCATGGTGACCATGCGGGCTCCCGCGCGGCAAGCCTCCCTCCGTGCCCTGGAATGCGTGAGCGAATACCGCGCCACGGAGACGACGACGCCGCTCCCGGCCATGAGACGGCCGATCCCCTTCGGGGGCTCCTTGCGCCGGAGCCCATCCAGCTCGACCAGGACCGAGGCCCCGGAGATGCGCTTGGCGGCCAGGAGGAGCTTTTTCGCGAAAGGGGCATACTCCCGGTCGCTCAGGATCAGCACCTTCTCGCCCATCCGCACGCTCAGGCAGACGGAGAGTATCTTTTCCGCGGCGGCTTCCAGGACGCGGGGCGGGACCTCCCTCAAGGGTTCCTCCCCGCGCCGCGGGCCTTCTCGCGCGCGGCGCGCGCCGGGCCCAGATAACGCAGAGCGTCCGGATACCCGGGCGAGGCGTTCAAAGCGGCCTCCAACTCGGAGACCGTTTTTTCCCAATCCTTGTTCCAATGGAGCACGGCCAGGTTGTAATGGCCTCTCGGATTGCCGGGCTCCAGCTCGCCCACCCGGCGGTAAGCGGCCTCCGCCTGGAGCGGCTTTCCCAGCTTCTCATAGGCGACGCCCAGGTTGATGAGCGCGTCCGCCGCGGCCGAACGGACGCCCGCCTTCACCTCCGGCAGGGAGCGATACTCCTCGGTCAAGACGATGATCCGGTCATAGACCAGGCGCGCGAGCTCGTATTGAGCGGCGGCGGCGGCCAGGTCGCCGGAGCGGTAGAAGAGGAAGCCCAGGAACGCCGGGGGGTCTCCGAATTGGAACTTCATGCTCCAGGCCCTCAGCATCCAATGCTCGGCTCGTTCGTCGTCTTTGGAGTCCATCAGAGAGCCGCCCAGGCGCTGGAGCGCGATCGCATGGGAATCCACCAAGTCCGAGGAGAAGAAGTCCGGCCTGCGCTCGTAGCGGTAGTCGCCGCGAAGGACGAGGAATTCCCACGCGTCGCCGCGTCTGGGCGGAGGCTCGAAGGACCCGGCGGCCGTAGACAAGCTCAACAGAACGCCGCGCGGCGGGCCGAGGGGAACGCCCGCCGGGACCTCCACATCCGTCGTCGCGAAGACCGGAGGCTCGTTCTCCCCCAG
>CAYWAR010000330.1:0-3319 GCA_964455765.1 uncultured Elusimicrobia bacterium | reverse complement strand
CCCCCAGCTTCGCGTCCGGGCCGCCGCGGCGCTGGGAGCGGCCGGCGCGGAGGCCGTGTCGGCGGCCGCGGCCCTGCGGCGCGCGCTCAAGGATGGAGATGCGGCCCTGCGGGAGAAAGCCGCTTGGGCCCTGGCCCGGGTAGGCGACCCGGAGGCGCCGGCAAGCCTGCGGGCGGCTTTGGCGGACCCGGAGGCGAAAGTCCGCTCGAGCGCCTTGCGCGCCCTGGCGGAGTTCGGGGCGGCGAGGGAGGATGCGGCGGCCATGGCCGCCCTCCTGCGCGGCGACCCCGAGCCGTCCGTCCGGGCCGCGGCCGCCGACGCGCTTTCCGAGACCGTTCCCGGCGCGGCCGATTTCCTGGGGGACATCATCGCCGCCCTGAGCGACCGGCAATCCCATGTCCGGATGAAGGCGGGCTGCGTCCTGGAGAAGCTCGGGCCTTCCGCCGCTCCCGCGGTCCCCGCGCTCTCCGCCGCGCTCAAGGACGAAGACCCCAAGGTCCGCACCAGCGCCGCGTGGGCCCTCGGGAGGATCGGCCCCGCCTCGGCCGGGGCCGCCGCGGCCCTGGAGGCCGCGCTGGGCGACCCCGACCTCAAGGTCCGCGAGAACGCGGCCCACGCGCTGGAGGCCATCTCCGCCAAGTCGGAATCCGACGTGCCTTCCCTCTCGGCGAGGCTCGGCGATCCCGACCGGACGTCCCGGCTCCGCGCGGCCTTGGCCCTGGGAATCCTCGGCCCCCGCGGCGCGCAAGGAGTGGAGCCGCTCGCCCGCGCGCTCAAGGACAAGGACGTGAACGTCCGCATGAGCGCGGCGACCGCGCTGGGCCGTATCGGGCCCGCGGCCGCGGCGGTTCTGGGAAGCCTTCGGGAAGCCCTGCGCGACAAGGAGGAGGACGTGCGCATGGACGCGGCCATCGCCTTGGGCGCCCTGGGCCGCCATTCGGCCCCGGCGGCCGGGGACCTCGCCCGGCTATTGCGCGACCCTTCCGCCAACGCGCGCATGGGCGCGGCCATGGCCCTCGGGGACATCGGAGTCTCCTCCCCCGCGGTCATCGAGGCGCTCTCGGAGGGGCTCAAGGACGCGGAAGGCAAAGTACGGGCCAGCGCCGCGCTGTCCATGGAGAAGCTCCGCATCCGGGCTCTCTGGCCCGCGGATGCTCCCCCCGAGGCTCGCGTCCTCGCCGCCTGGCTGCTCGGCCAGGGAGGCGCGGGCGGCAGGGCGGTCCCGGCCCTGACCCTGGCTCTCAAGGCCCCCGACCCCGCGACGCGGTCGATGGCCGCGTCCTCGTTGGGGAGATTGGGCCCCTCCGCCGGAGCCTCCGCCGGAGCCCTCGTCGGAGCGCTCAAGGACGAGGATCCGCGGGTGCGCATGTGCGCGGCCTGGGCCCTTTCTTATCTGGGTCCGCAAGCCCGCAGGCATTCCGGGGCCTTGGCTTCCTCCTTGAAGGACCCGAGCCTGGATGTCCGCGAGACGGCGGCCCTGGCCCTGGGCAAGATGGGGGACGCGGCCGAGCCTCACATCGGCGAACTGCGGGCCGCGCTGCGCGAGGAGGATCCCATCCTCCAGGCGACCGCGGCCTGGGCGTTGGCCGGCCTCGGCCCCAAGGCGCGGGCGGCCTTGCCGGACCTGAGGGAGGCGCTTAAGAGCCGTCAACTCCATGTCCGAGAGGGAGTGCTCTGGGCCTTGGGGCGCATCGCGGAGGACCGGCGCCCCTTGGGTGAGGCGCTCGCCGCGCTGGAGAGCCCCCGGGCCGATATCCGTGAGAGCGCGGCGTTGGACCTGGCGTCGATGGGCAGACAGGGCTCAGACGCCGCGCCGAGGCTCGCGTCCCTGCTCTCGGACCCGGAGTGGGGAGTGCGCCAGGCCGCGGCCATGGCCCTGGGCAAGATCGGGAGCGCGGGGGCGCTCTCCGCGCTCATCGGGGCGCTCCATGACCCGGAGAAGGAGGTCCGGGCCGCGGCCGCATGGGCGTTGGGGAACCTGGGTTCCAAGGAGGAATCGGCCGCCCGGGCGCTGATGGCCGCGCTCGACGATCCGGCCGAGGAGGTGCGGGAGAGCGCGGCGATGTCCGTGGGGAGGGTGGGGGCTCCCGGTTCCTTCTCCCTGCGTCTCCTCCTAGGGCTCGATGACAAGAGTTTCCATGTGCGCGTCGGTTCCGCCATGGCTCTCGGGAAAACGGACGATCTGCCCAAGGAGGCGTTGGGCAAGCTGGCCGGAGCGCTGAGCGATCCCAGCGCGCACGTGCGCATAGCGGCGGCCGGAGCCCTGGCCCGCCAGAAGGGCCGGGCCGAGGCGTTCCTCCAGGCGAGGATATCCGAGTTCCAGGCGTCCTCGGCGGGAGGAGGCGGCCCGTGACCCGGCCCGCGGCCTTGACTCCCCGTCGGCGGGACACTACACTATGACCATGCGCCTGAACGCCGGGAGGGGGCTCGCACGGACTGCCGCGGCGGCGCTGCTGCTGGCCGGGGCCGCCGTCCGGACCGAGTCCGCCGGGGGCTCCCCGGAGAGCGTCCCGGACCTGATCGCCGCTCTCTCCGCTCCGGCCGCGGCGGTCCGCCTTCGCGCGGCCGAGGCGCTCGGGGGAAAAGGCCCGGCGGCGAAGGAGGCCGTTCCTCGGATCGTCCGGGCTCTCAAGGATCCCGATCCCGGGGTCCGCGCCGCGGCCGCGGCCGCGTTGGGAAGATTGGGCCCGACGGCCGGGGACGCCGCGGCCGCCTTGGCCGTCCTGACGCGAGACCCCGCCCAGGATGTCCGCCTGCACGCGGTCTGGGCCCTGGGCAATCTCGGTCCCCGGGCGGCGGGGGCCCTCCCCGAGCTCTCGCGGGCCCTGGGGGACGGGGATCCCTTCGTTCGGGAGAACGCCGCCTGGTCGCTGGGGATGGTCGGTCCCGCCGCCGGATCCGCGGCCCCGGAATTGATCCGGGCGTTGACGGACGAGGCGTCCCATGTCCGGGAGAGGGCCGCGGGAGCCATCGGCGCGGCGGGGCTCAAGAGCAAGGCCGCCCTGGACGCGCTGATCTTCGCCCTGGGAGACAAGAATCCCGACGTGCGCATGAGCGCCGCCACCTCCCTGGGCTCTCTGGAACGCGCCGCCGCGCCGGCCGTTCCAGGCCTGATCGCCCGGCTTAAGGATCCCGATTCCTACGTCCGCATGAGCGCCGCCTTGGCTCTGGAGCGCATGGGCCCGGAGGCGGCCGGTCCCGCGGTGCCAGCATTGATCGGAACCTTGGACGACGAGGATCCTCTGGTGCGCCTGAGCGCGGCGGACGCGCTCGGCGACATGGGGGAGGCCGCCCATGCGGCCGCGACGGCCCGGCGCCG
>CAYWAR010000329.1:0-3335 GCA_964455765.1 uncultured Elusimicrobia bacterium | reverse complement strand
CCCCGGACGCGGGGGGGGGGGGGGGTGGGGGGGGGGGGTTTTGGGTGGGGGGTTGGGGGGTGGGGGGGTTTGGGGTTGGGGGTGTATTAGCGCATCCTGAGCCTGGCTCAGAGCTGCTTCGGCATTTTGCCTCGACTTTCCAATATCACCGCGTATCGCAGTCGCACTCACAATACTCTTGCGAGTTTTGTCCATTTCCAATCGCACAGCGGCCATTTGCGGAGCTAAAATCTTATCTTGCAAGATCTTGTTAAGGCCAGCGCTGGCCATACCCGGATGGTTATATCTCCATTCCAATTCAGCAAGAGCTTTTTTTTGTTCAGCATATCTATCCTCAGTTAACAGGACAATTTGGTTCTGGCTGTTAAATATCGAATCCCACTTGGCATAATTTGCAGCCGCCCTGTCATAGGCCTTACGAGCTTCAGCATTCTCCTGTAAAGCTGAAAATAAACAACTCGGCGGAATCCATAAGATGACGGCAAATAGCCAGACCCGGATGCGGGGATGATGAGACGGGAGAATTTGTTTTGGGCAAGCTGCTGGAGACACAAGAACACCTCGACTGCGCCCTCGGTCCGGCTTGAGAGGGAAACTGATCCAGCGACAATAATAGCGATAGAATACTCTCCCCCATCATTTTTTCAAGGGATATTTTGATGGGCATTGCGGGCCTTCCCGCGCGGTAGCGCGGCGCAAATCCCATAGCCGACCTTCTAACGCCGCCGGGACATCCCCGCGAACTCCCGGGCCACCCGTCCCGGGATCCACAGCAGGTGCACTATCGCCCCGTAATGCCCCCAAGGCACGGTCATCCGCCGGGCGCCGGGGAAGGCGGCCGCGAGCTTGTCGGCGTTCTCGGGCGGCACGACGCTGTCCCCCCCGGCGTTGATGAGGAGCACGCGCCCTCCGGCCCTCGGGCGCTCCAGCGGGTCCATCCCCTTCCAGGCCTCGCGCAGCTCACCCTCGCCGAAGCCGGAGCGCCGCGCGAAGGCGGAGGTCATCGAACCCCGCATCACCAGGTCCGGGAAATCGGCCCCCCCGAGGGCGAACACAACCGTGTTGACCGAGCGCGCGGCCTCGTCGTCGAAGGCGTAGAGGGAGGCGCCCACCAGGGCGCCCAGGCTCACCCCGAAGAGGCCCAGACGGCTCTCGTCGACGAGCCCCGAGCGCTTGAGCCAGCCCAGCGCCCTGGCGGCGTCGGCCCGGGCGTGCAGGAAGTTGCGCGCGAGCGCGCGGGGAGTGCGCGCGAGGAAGGACTGCCCGCTCGGGACGGAGGGGTGCGGGCGGCGGTGGAATTGGAAGGGCATCTCGATCCAATACGCCGCGACTCCCCGGCGCAGGAAAGCGTGAACGAAGCGCTCCTCGATCCAGACGTTGGGCGCGGCCATGACCGGGAGGATGAGGACGCAGGGGGGCGGCCCCTCCCCCGCTCTTCCCCTCGGGATATAGAGATGCCCCCACACCGTGTCGTTGGACCGGAAGAGCCCGCGCATCGCGGAGGGAAAGCTCGTCTCATAGAGGTCGTAGTTCCATGTCCGCGCCTCGAGCCTGAGCTCGGAGGCGAACGCCTCCGCGTGGACGGGGCCTGCGCACAGCGCCGCCAAGACGCATGCGCTCGCCAGGCCTTGGAGCGTCCGTCGCGGGGCGGAGGATGGAGCCATGGGGCCTCGGCCTCAGAAGGTCATGAGGATGGAGAACGCCCCCTGGTAGATGTCGGTAACCCCCTCGTCGGTGGCCGCGCGCCCCATCACCCAGTAGGAATAGTCGAGCTTGGTGTAGAAATGGTCGCTGAGCTGATAGTTGAGCCCGAGGGTGTATTTGTCCATCCGGGTGTCCACCCGGGCCGCGGCGGGGTTGTAGGCCGCGATGGAGGGATAGAGCGTCCCGGCGATCGTCTGGTTGGTCAGCAGGTCGAGCTGGGGGCCGCGCCGGAAGAGGCGGTTGAAGACCAGCACCCCGCTCAGGCGCTTGCCCCAGGGGGGCCGCCGCAGGAGCGGAAGGGAGGCCTGCAGGTAATAGCCCGAGAGGGTCTCGAAGTCGCGCACGAAGACCGTGGGCGAGAGCAGGGTCGTGCTGGAAGGGGCGGCCTCCAGGGGCGAGCGGAAATGCGTGAAGCCGTACATGTACTCCGCGGTGACGTTGGCGCCCTGATACTCGAAGGACATGTCCGCGCCCAGCATGTGGTAGTTGAGCTCCGCCTCCAGGTTGTACTGCCCCCCCATGGCCGAAAGGCCCAGGGACACCCCGCTCAAGTCGCGCTTGCCTTCCGGGATGGGCCAGGGGAAATCCAGGTCGCCCAGGGCGAAGATCATCCGCCCGCCGACGGCCTTGTTGTTGTTGTTGTCGGCCAGGTTGTTGTTCTCGTGGCCGAAGTCCACGGACTGTCCGTTGGCCGGAGGCGGCGGTATGCCCAGATGCTCGGGCCTGGGGAAGGTCCGGGAGCGGTTGGAGCTCTCGCCTAGGCCGTTGACCACGAAGCCCGTCATCTCGCGCGGGACGAAGGGCAGGTGGTCGGGAGGGTAATAGGTGACGCGCGAGCCGATGTCCGTGTACCCCGAGGAGAAGGGCGGACGCGGCGAGTTGATGCGCACCACCAGGTCCAGGCTGTCGGGGGAGGCGTAGAGTAGGGGGCGGGTCACGGTCAGGAACATGTCCGGCCGGTAGAGCTCGTTGTAGCGGCCAAAGGGAACTAGGAATTTCCCGAAGAGCAGGTCCCAATTTTGGAAGCGGTCGTAATTGAATTGGAAGCGGTAGAGGCTCGGCTGGCCCTGGGACCCGGTGGGGATATTGTACTCCATGAGGAAAGGGACGCCGTCGATCACCGGGCCGTAGACGTCGAAATACAGGTCGGCCAGGTAGACCTCGTTCTGTATCTGCGTCTCATAGCCGGGCTTGCGCGGGCCGACGTTGCGCCAGTTCAACGAAAAAGAGCCGCCGAAGCGCCAGTCCCGGATGCGCGGCTCCTCCCGCGCCGAGGCTTCGGCTCCGGGAGCGCTCCCCGGCGTTCCCGCGGCCGGGGAGACCCCCGGGACCGAGGCCAGAAACAGCCATATGAGGAAGCGTTGACACCCCCGGGCAAATGAGTTAGAATCGGACCCACGAAGGATGATTCTCGTCGGAGAAAAGCGCTTCATCATCGACGCTTTTATCATATCAAGGGGGATCTAAACAAATGTCCCACGTGATTCTCGAAAAGTGCCTTGGGGAAGTCTATGCGTCCTGCGTGGACGTCTGCCCGGTGGAGTGCATCCATCCCGGGCCCTACAAGGGCGAGGCCTTCATGATCATCGACCCCGAGGTCTGCATCGACTGCGGCGTCTGCCTGCCCGAAT
>CAYWAR010000328.1:0-3338 GCA_964455765.1 uncultured Elusimicrobia bacterium | reverse complement strand
TAAGGAACAGCTCCTCAACATGTCCTTCGTCTTCGGTAGGGCCACGCTGTGGTATGTATTCGACGAGGTCCCCCCAGGGCGGGACCTCGTCGTTTCCCGGGGGGAACTCCTCCTGCGGTCCCCAAGGACTTCCTCACCCCCCCAAGAGGACGGGGACCCCGGCCTCTTCCCCCTTAGGCTCCGTGAAACGCTGAGCCGTGCCGTGCGCGGCGCGATCGGGAAGGCTCCTCGCGCGGCCGTGGCCCTCTCAGGCGGCATCGACTCGGCCACGATCGCGGTCCTCGCGGCCGAGGCGCTGGGGCCGGAGAGCGTCCACGCCTTCACCTACGAATTCGACGATCCCTCCCACGCGTCGGAGACGGAGCGCGCCGCGGCCTTCGCCAAGCGCATGGGACTGCGCCACACGGTCCTGCGCATCCGCCTGGAGGATCATCTGGACTCCCTCCCCGAGGCGCTCTGGCGCATGGAGCATCCCTTCGACCTCAAGCACGGGCCGCAGGCGATGCTGCTCAGCCGCTTCATCCGGCGGGAAGGCTTCCCATTCTTTTTGACGGGCAACGGCTTGGAGCAGTGCCTGGGCATTTTCTCGCATGACCGTTATCTCGAAGCTCTCTCGCGAGCCGCCGCATGGCTCCCCGTCCCAAGGGCGAGCTTGGGGCATTGGAGGGCCAAGGCTTTCCATGAGGGACCGCGCCCGCCGCTCTCCCTGCTCCTGGGCGCCCTGCCCGGCATTCCCCCGGCCCCGCCCATCGAGGTGTACTACCTCGCGCTCTGCGCGCTGCGCCACGGTGGAGCGCTGGATTCCATCGCGGACTTCTATCCGGAGGACCTTCGGCCGTGGGCCGCCGACTTGGCCGAGTCCCCGCGGGTGCGCGAGGCGCTCTCCGAGCTCTCCGCCATGCCCCTCTCCGCCAGGCTGCGGCGCCTGCTCTTCGACTCCTTCTCCACGCGCTGTTCGATACGGCCCATCCAAAAGGCCGGACGCGAGGCCGGGGCGACCCCGGTCTCTCCCGCGTTCTTCGAGAGCGCCTTGGCCCTCTCCGGGGACGCCTACGCCATCACCGGCGGCGAGGTTCCGGCCGCGCGCGCGCTCCAACGCCGGGCCATGGAGAGCGCCTTCGGAACGGACGCGGAATTCTCGCCGAAACCACCGCTCCTCGAGCTCTCCCAGACCGTGGTCTCGCCGCGTTGGCATAAGGCGGCCATGGACAGGGTGGCGCGCGCCGTGGGGGGGCCTTCGTTCGGGCTGGAGGGTTTTTCCGAGGCGGAGAGCGAAGTCGCCCGGCGCCGTTTCCCCGAAGGCTTCCGCCAGTTGGCGCTCTGGCACCGCCTCTTCATCGCCGAGACACCCGCCGCGCAGCCCCCCACCTGGGACTCCCTCGGACCATAGGGCCGGCGGCGAAGACCAGCAGGAGCATCAGGGCGGGGAGATGGTAGCGGTTGGGCCCATAGTCGTTGAGCACATGCAGGGAGTAATACAGGAAGGCGGTGAGGGTGATCGTCGCCAGGGGGCTCCACTCCGTGCGGGCCAGCCACAGCCCCGACGCCCCGGCCGCCAGCAGGACCAGGTGCAGGGCCCAGAGCAGGGCCCGCGCGAGCACCGCTCCCCATTCGCCTCGGGCCCGATACGCGGACAAGGGCTCGTCGACCCCCAGGATGGAGGAATGGCTCGTGAGCCAGAAGTGGAGGAAGCGCCGGGGCAGGTCCGCGAGCACGCCCGGCCAGTTCCTCCGGATGTCCTCCTTGGCCAGGCGGTAGAACTCCTCATCGATCTGCGAGTCCGTGCGGCCGGGGGACACCCTGCCGATCATGGCGATATGGTCCGGATAGGGGCGGGCCGTCTGGGCGCCGACCCAGAAGGCGATGCCGCCGCCCGTGGCCACCGGGATGCGCCGTCCGAAGACCGCGCGATTGCGGGCGGACCAGGGCAGGATCACGAGATAGGAGCACAGGACCATGACCGCCAGGCCCGCGAGCAGGGCTCGCGAGCGGCGATGGAAAAGAGCCAGGAAGAACGCGGCGGCCGGCGGGAAGAGGATCAGATTGGCGCGGCAGAGGATGGCGATGCCGAGCATGAAGCCGGCCGCCGCTCCCCAGCAGAGCGCGGCGCCGGCTCTTTCCTCCGCGCCGTGGCGCGCCAGCAGGACCAGGCAGCAGACCGCACCGCCCCAAAGGACCAGGAAAAGAGTCTCCGTCAAGATGACCCCGACATACGCGGCGAAGACCGGGTGCAGGGCGTAGAGCGCGGCGGCGAGCAGGGCCTCCTCTCTCCTGCGGTAATGGAGCCAAGCCAGGAGGAAAACGAGGAGGCAGGCTGCCGTGTCCAAGACGGCCTGGACGAAGCGTACGCCGTTCCAGGACGAAGGAGCGGCGCGCAGGAAGATGGCCAGGAAAGCGGGGTAGGCCGGCGGGCGGCGGGCCGTGGGGACGCCCGCCTCCAGGGAGAACTCCCCCCACCGCGCGATGTTCTCCGCGATGGAGGCGTAGTCCGCGGCGTCGCCCGCGGCCGGAGGCAATCCCCGCGAGGACCAGGCGAAATGCGCTCTCAGAAACAGACCGGCGAGAAGAACGGCTGGGAGAAGGAATCGGGCCTTATAGGACTCAGCCATCGGGTCGACGATACAAAATTTCGCCGTCGCGTTTATCGGGAGTCCGGAGGAATGAGGCTCTGGACGATCTTCTTGTTGGAAGGCCATAGCTCGGCCGGCGGCAGCTCCCGGAACGCCTTGCGCAGGGTGCGCCGCGAGGCTCCCCCCGGCCCCAGATGGAACTTCTCCAATAAGGATTGGGCGGCGGGGTCGAGCCAGCGGCCCTTCTCCGCGGCCAGCCAGAGCACCCGCGACGCCCCGGTCGCCCCGCCCAGGCGCCGGAGGCTCCCTCTTTCTTCGCTTCGGCGCGCGCAGAGCGAGTCCAGCGGTCCGACACCGGCTCCGCCGAGCACCATGCGCCGCAGCAGCTCCTCATCGGCTATCTCCAGGATGGAGCGCGGCGAGACGCCGCCGCCGGCCAAGAAGCGGTCGAGGCCTCCGCGCAAGGGATCCGTCGACGGGGGAAGGAGCAGGGGAAGCCGCCGCGCGCAGTCAGGCCAGGAGCCCCCTCCGGCGAGGGAGGAGGCGGCGTAGAAAGACACCGGCAGGCGGCCCACCTCGGCGGCCATGGCCGCCTTCCCCCGCCGAAGGGGAGGCGACATCGTCAAGACGAGGTCCAAGGCGTGGCTGTCGAGCTCGTCGAGCAGGGCCTCCAGACTCCCCTCCTCGACGCGCAGGCGCCCGCGTCCCGAGGCGAGCTTGGAGGCCGCGGCGCAGGCCGCGGCGCGGCAGACCCCCGTCTCGATGCCC
>CAYWAR010000327.1:0-3339 GCA_964455765.1 uncultured Elusimicrobia bacterium | reverse complement strand
CCGGGCGACACCCGGTGGGGATTGCGCCCCCTGCGGGCGCGCCACGGGGGGGGCGGCGGCTAATCGGGGCGCTCCCCGGCGTCCCCGAAGGGCGGCGGCCAAGGGGCCGCCGTCCTCGAAGCGCGGTCGTCCTCCTTGCGCGCAGGGGGCCCCGCCCGGCGGAGCAGTCCCCAGAGGTTGAGCCTCCGGCCGGGGAGGATGCTCTCGCGCAGAGTCGAATAGAACAGGGGCCTCGCCCGCGCCGCCGCCGCCGCCCTCTCCAATCGCCGCTTCTCCTTGGAGTCCCTGTCCAATCGCCGGAAGTCCGCGCCGTTGGGGCTGGGGAACACCAACCCGCCCCGGTCATGGAGCTCGACATCCCGCCTCAGGCCCCGGGCGAACTGCGCGTAGGCGAGGGTGTAGAAACTGTCGTCGCCCCCGTCCATGAAGAGGACGGAGCCTCTGGGCAGGCTCCGCAGGAGATTGCGTCCGTAATCCTGCGCGGCGAAGTCCCGGCGCTGGGACCAGGACGGCATGCTCAGCGCGGCCGAAAGGAGGGGGACCAGGGCCAAGACCCAAGCCGAAGGCCGCCATACCCTTGCGATCCACGCCGCGCCCGCGGCCGCGAAGAGAGCCGCTCCCATGGCCGGAAGGAGGAGGAATCGTTCCAATGCCGCCTGGGTCTGCGCGTCGCCCGGAGGGTTGCCCAAGCAGAGGAAGCCCGGTCCGGCGACCAAGAGGAGGAGCGCGGGCAAGGCCGCGGGCATGGAGAACCGGGAACGCCGCCACAGGACGGCGCCCAGCAGGACCAGGGCGAGCCCGACCGGTCCGAAATCCCCCCAAAGGCCGCGCAGATAGCGCAGGCTCTGTGCCGGGATGGCGCTCCATCGTCCGGCCTGCGCTCCTTCCACGGTCAGGGAGAAGGACCCGTAATCCCGCCGCAGGAGCACGTGCAGGAAGCGCGGGACATCGACGGGATGGCCCCAGTCCAGGGGGGGAAAAGCGCGGGAGCGCAGAGGGAGGTAGAGATACAGACAAAGTCCCAGGAGCGCGAAAGCGGCCAGCGTCAACAGGCCTCTCCAGGCCTTGGCCGGCGAAGGACGCGACCACGCCCAGGCCCCGCCGAGCAGGGCGGGGACGGCCAAGACCAAAGTATGGTGGCCGGCCCCGCCCAGGCCGAGGCAGAGTCCCAGGAAAGCCATGGGCCTAGGGTCGAAGGAGCTCTCGCCGAAGCGGCACACTCCCCAGAGGGCGGCCGCGGCCAAGAGGCAATGGGGCGCGAAGACCTCGGTCTGCAGGCAGGTCCTCAGCCAGGAAGGGCTCAGGCCCAGGAACAACACCCCGGCCCAGGCCGCCCCGGCCGGCGCGCCGCAGAGGAGTAGGGCGTCAAGGAGGAGGGCGCAGGCTCCGGCTCCGCAGAGCGCGGAGAGGAGGTTGACGCGGTAGGCCCAATCGGCCCATGGGACCGTTTCCGCCAAAGCCCGGGCCAGGAGGCAGAAGAGAGGGTAGCCGGGGGCGTGCGGGATGGAAAGCGTCGCGGCCGAGGCGATGAGCTCCCCCGAATCGCCGAAGCTGACCGAAGGGGCGAGGAAGAAAACGCCGAGGCCGGCTTGGAGGAGGAACATGGCCGGGGCTGAAATGCTCCGCGTCGTCACAGATAACCCATCCGCCTGCGCAGGAACCACTCCGCGCAGAGCAGGGCGGCCAGCGTCCAGAGCCAGGCGCGCCGCGGCCAGAGCGGGGTCCGTTCGAGCGCGCGACGCTCCTCGCGCGCCGGGCCGAGGGCCTTGAGCCATTCCTTCTCGTCGACGCGCTCCATGTCCGCGTAGCGGCCCCCGCTGCGCTGGGCCGCGCGCCCGAGCCTCTTGCGGTCCAAGGGCGCCGCCCCTTTTGCCTCCTCCCAGAGAAAAGAGGTCTCATCCTCGCCCCAGAGGCGGCCCTGGCGGCGGGCCACGGCCCGAACGCGGTGGCGCCCTTCCGCGAGTCCGGCGAGCTCGAGCTGGAAGACGCCGGGCTCCTTCTCGAAGGCGGGCACGGGTTTCTGCTCCCCCTTGGGAGCGGTCCAGAAAGTCTTCAGGTCCAGCTCGGCCCCGGACAGGGGACGGAAATGCTCGTCGAACACGCGCAGGGAGAGCAGCGCGGGCTCCCGCGCGGGCATGCGGTCGGGCAGGGGCCCGAACTTCACCTTCTTGAGCTCCAGGCTCCCGGTCAGGTACTGCACGGCGCGGTTCCAGAAGCGCGCGTAGAAGGAGGAGAGCTTCCAATCCTTGCCCCCGGCGAGCTTCCAGCGCCAGGTCGAGTCCGTGCCCACGAGCATCACCTTGCCCTTGCCGAACTCCCTGACCGCCACGACGGGAAGCGGCTCGCCGGCGCCGGTCCTCTCGCTGGGATGGCGCAGCAGCACCGAGGCGCCCGGGCGCACGCTCTGGAACCGGGCAAAACCCTCGAGCGGGGGCAGGGAGCGCCAGAGCTCCGCCGAAGCCTGCTCCGAATCCCCGAGGTTCAGCATCGGGTGTCCCGGAGAGACGGCCTCCGCGGAAAAGATCCCGGCCGAAAAATCATCGGCCCTGGGCCAGAGCGCGACCGGCAGGGTCTCCTCGAGGGCCGTGCCCTGGTAGCCGCCCCGGGTGAAGGCGTTGGAGCCTCCCAATACGAGCAGAGCGCCGCCCTCCGCCACGAAGCGTCGAAGGTTCTGCAGATAGGCGGCGGGGAGATTGAAGCGCAGGTAATCGAAATTCTGCAGGATGAAGAGGTCGAACTGGAAGAGGTCCTGCACGAATATCTCGGAGGCGGGGAAGGGGATGAGGGAGAGCTCCTGATCGGGCACCGGACTCACGTTCTCGGGATTGCGGAGTATGACGAAGGAGACCAGCTCATGGTTGGGATCGCCCTTCAGATGGGCGCGCAGGTGGCTGTACTCGAAGCTCGGCCGCCCGGCCAGGTACATGATCCGCTGCTTCTGACGGATGGCCTCGACCCGGAACTCGCGCGCCGCAAAGACGCGGGTCCCGCGCGTCGAGGCCTCCGCCTCCAGCCGGTAGGATTGCGAGCCCAGGGACTGCGCTTCGACCGTGAAGCTCGCCTGCAGGACCTCGAAGGCCCCGGCGGGAGATAGGCGGGCCTCGGAGAGGACGCTCGCCCGCTCCCCGGTCTTGAGCAGGCGCAGGCGCACATCCGCGCCCGGCAGCTCCACGGCCTCGAGCGCGACGCCCAGGGGGAAGCGGCCGTGCAGGAAGACGAAATCCGGCGCCGTGACCGCGGTCACGGCGAGGGCGGGCTTCACCTTGAGGGGACCGACTCCCAACGCGTCCACCGGGACCTTGAGCCGCTCGAGCGCCCGATCGAGGGAGTCATCGCCTC
>CAYWAR010000326.1:2040-3402 GCA_964455765.1 uncultured Elusimicrobia bacterium | reverse complement strand
TCGCTTCGGCTCGCTCCAGAAATCGCGCGGCCAAAACGGTCATTATGTCCCGGTCGGAGCACTAGTTTGCGCGTCTATTTTAAGACCTTCGGCTGCCGGGTCAACCAGTACGAGACCGAGTCCCTGCGCGAGCGGGTGCTCGCCGACGGCCTCTCCGTCGCGGTGCGGGATTTCGAGACCGCGGACCTCTGCGTGGTCAACACCTGCACGGTGACCGGCGAGGCGGACAACGACGCCTTGGCGCTCCTTAGGCGCATCGCCCGCCGCAACCCGGCCGCCCGGCTCGTCGTCACCGGGTGCCTGGCCACCCGCTCCCCCTCGGCCGTGCGCGAGGCCGCCCCCGCGGCCGACGTGGTCTCCAACGGGGACAAGGACTCGATCCCCGCCCTCCTGGGCTGCCGTCCCGTCCCGGATTACGCGGGCATCGGCTCCTTCGAGGGGCATAGCCGCGCCTTCGTCAAGGTTCAGGACGGCTGCAACATGCACTGCGCCTACTGCATCATCCCCTCCATCCGGCCGGAGCTCTCCTGCAAGCCCTACGGCGCCCTGGAGGGTGAGGTGCGCGGGCTCCTTCGCTCCGGTTATCGCGAGGTCGTGCTCTGCGGCATACGACTGGGCCGCTACCTCTGCGACGGCGGCGGGGCCCGAGTGGATTTCCCGGGGATGCTGGAAAAGCTCGCCCGCCTCGAGGGGGACTTCCGCATCCGCCTCTCCTCCCTGGAGATCACCGACATCACCGACCGCTTCCTCGACACCGCGCTCTCTCTGGGGGGCAGGCTCTGCCCATCCTTCCACCTCCCCGTGCAGTCCGGCTCGGAGGGTGTCCTCTCGCGCATGGGGCGCTGGTACTCCGCCGCGTTCTACGCCCGGCGGCTGGAAGCCCTGCGCGCGCGTTTTCCCAAGGCCGGGATATTCACGGACGTGCTCGTCGGATTCCCCGGGGAGAGCCGGACGGATTTCGAGGAGACCCTCGCCTTCGTGCGCGACCGGGGCTTCTCCGGGCTCCACGTCTTCCGCTACTCCAAGCGCGCCGGGACTCCGGCCGCGCGCTACGACGGCCAGGTGGGGGAGGCCGAACTGCGCGAACGCTCCCTCGAGATGCGGGGGCTGGACTCCAGACTCAGGGCTGCGTTCGCCGCGGGCTCGGTGGGAGAGATACGGCAGGTGTTGAAGGAAGCTCCTGATAGTCGAGAAGGCCCCCGGAACGGGGCGGACCCCCGTGGGGGGTCTGCCTGCATCGGGATGACGGATCATTTTCTTCGCGTGGGCCTGGATCGGGATCCGGGGCCGGGGCTCCATCGGGCGAAGATCACGGCCGCGGACGGGGAGACGGCGATCGCGAAAGTGCTTTGCGCTTCTCCC
>CAYWAR010000326.1:1183-2030 GCA_964455765.1 uncultured Elusimicrobia bacterium | reverse complement strand
CCCGCCCCCCCCCCCCCCCCTCAACCGCCCGCATTATGGCCCGGGGACTCCGGTCCATGTACTTGCGCAAACCCGGCGCATCCCTTATAATCTATTGTTTATATGGGCTCCGATTGCATTTTTTGCAGGATCGCCGAGGGGTCGGTCGATTCCCGGAAGGTGGCCGAGGACGGCGAGGCCCTGGCCTTCAAGGACCTCAACCCCGCGGCCCCGACGCACATCCTCGTGATACCCAAGAAGCACATCCCGAGCTTGTCGGCGTCCGGGCCGGAGGACAAGGCCCTGCTGGGCCACCTCCAGGCCTTCGCCAGGGACCTGGCCAGGGACTTGAAGCTCGAGAGCTTCCGCCTCGTGGCCAACAACGGCCGGGGAGCGGGCCAGTCGGTGGACCATCTGCACTACCACCTGCTCTCGGGCCGGCGCATGACCTGGCCGCCGGGCTGAGGCCGGGCGGCCGACGGGCGTTCCAGGGATTTTCGTCGGAGATTCCGACGCGTAAATAAAGCGGTGCGGACCTCGCGTCCGCTCCTGAGGCGGGTGATCAATAGAACATGGTATTCGTCAAAGTGCGGGACAACGAGAGCATCGAGGAAGCCCTCCGGCGTTTCAAGCGGGAATGCGAGCGCAACGGGATCCTCAAAGAGATCAAGCGGCGCGAGCATTACCTCACCCCCAGCGTCAAGCGCAAGCTAAAACAGCAGGAGACGCTGCGCAAGCTGCGGCGTCTGCGTCGCAAGCGGAGCGCACGGTCGTCGTAAGACGGGCGGAGCGGTCCGCGCCTCCCGGGGCGGGGGGCCCGGGGGCGGCCCCCCCCCCCCGCCGCCGGGGGGGGGAGAAACGCCCCCCG
>CAYWAR010000326.1:0-1173 GCA_964455765.1 uncultured Elusimicrobia bacterium | reverse complement strand
CATAGTGGAATTGGTGCGCGAGCATCTGCCCAACCTCAGGCAGAAGGGCAGGGTGTTCATGGCCTGCTGTCCGTTCCATCAGGAGAAGACCCCGTCCTTCCAGGTCCACCCGGAGCGGCAGATATTCCACTGTTTCGGCTGCGGCGCCGGGGGCGACGCCTTCTCCTTCCTCATGCGCCTGGAGAACCTGAGTTTCCCCGAGGCGTTGGCCAAGCTGGGCTCGCGCGTCGGGGTGCGCGTGGAGGAGGCGCGCCGCGAGTTCGGGCCGCAGGACAAGGAGCGCAGCGACGTGCACGCGGCCCTGGAGTTCGCCCGGGATTTCTACCACCGCTTCCTCCTCACGGAGGCGGAGGCCGACGGGGCCCGGACCTATCTCAAGGGCCGCGGACTCACGCAGGAGACTCTCGAGGCCTTCCGTCTGGGCTGCGCGCCCCGCTCGGGCCGCCTGGTGGGGGCCGCGGCCCGCAAGGGCTTCTCCCCCGAGCTCCTGGCCAAGGCCGGCCTGGCCGCGCGCCGGGAGGACGGGACTTGGCGGGATTATTTCTGGGCGCGCGTGCTCTTCCCCATCCTCAACCCCCGCGGAGAGTCCGCGGGCTTCGGGGCGCGCGTCCTGGGGGAGGGGGAGCCCAAATACCTCAATTCCCCCGAGACCTCCGCTTTCTCCAAGGGGAAGGTGCTCTACGGCTTCTTCGAGGGGCTCGCGCAGATACGCAAGGAGCGCTCCGTCCTCCTCATGGAAGGGTACATGGACGTCCTGGCCGCGCACCAGTACGGGTTCAAGACCGCCTGCGCGCCGCTGGGGACCGCCGTGACCGACGACCACGTGCGCCTGCTCAAGCGCTACGCGCAGACCGTGCTCCTGGTCTTCGACCCGGACGCGGCCGGAGCCGCGGCCGCCCTGCGCGGGGCGGAGATGCTGCTCGAGGGGGGCCTTGCCGTGCGGGTGGCGACGGTGCCGGGAGGGCTGGACCCCGACGAGCTCCTGCGCAAGAGCGGAGTCCGGGCCATGGAGAAATGCCTTTCGGAGGCCAAGGACCTGGCCGACTTCCGCACCGACCACCTGCTCAAGGGGCCTTCCGGCGCTTACCTGGAGCCGGAGGAGAAATCCCCCATCGCGGCCCAGGTGCTCGAGACCGCGCGCCGCTGCCCCGACGAGGTGCTCAAAAGCGAGTG
>CAYWAR010000325.1:0-3407 GCA_964455765.1 uncultured Elusimicrobia bacterium | reverse complement strand
GCAGGAAACGCGCCACGGTGGTGGCTCTGGCGGTGGAGAGCTCCCAGTTGGTCGGATAGCGCTCCTTAAGGGCTCCGCCGATGGGCACGTTGTCGGTGTGTCCTTCGATGCGGATCTGCTTGCCGGTCAGGTGCTTGAGGATGTCGCCCACGCGCTGGAGCACCTTCCTCCCTCCGTCCTTGATCTCCGCTTTGCCCGAATCGAAGAAGATGGTGTCGGCCACGTTGACGGAGAGCTTGCCCTGTATCTGCGTGATCTGGACCTGGCCTTTGTCGATCTCCGAGCGCAGTTCCCCGACCAGGCTCTCATAGGTGCTCTTGGTCTGCGCGAGGTCCCGCTCGCGGCCCGCCTTAAGCTCCTCGGCCGTCCGGGAGAGCTCGGCGAGCCGCGCCTCCAGGCCCCGCTTATCCTCGGAGAGGGAGGAGACCGTCTTGGAGAGCTCGTCCTGCTTGGCGCCCAGGGACCTGGAAAGCTCCGCGTTGGCCAGCTGGAACTGGCCCCGCTCCTTCTCCAGTTGGACCGAGGCGGCTTTGGCCTGGTCCATCCGGCCTCCGAGCTCACCCAGGGCCTTCTCGTAGTCGGAGCCCTTCTGCTGGGCCAGGGTCAGGGATTTCTTCGCCTCGGAGAGCTCTCCCTGGAGCCGGGAGACCGTCTTGGAGAGCTCGTCCTGCTTGGCGCCCAGGGATTTCGATAGGTCCGCGTTGGCCTGCTGGAGCTGGTCGCGCTCTTTTTCAAGGGCCTCGGTCCGCGCCTTGGCCCGGGCAAGGCTTCCCTCCTGTTCCAAGATCCGCGCCCGGAGCTCCCCCTCGGCCTTCCCTGCCGCGGCGAGCCTCGCCTCGTAATCGGCGGCCTTCCTCTCCAGCGCGGAGAGCTTGCCGCGCGTGTCGCTGAGCTCGTTGGCGGAGGAAGCCAGGGCCGCGCGCGTCTCATCGAGCTGTTTCTTCTGGGCCGCGAACTCATCGACGAGTTTCTTATGCTCCGCGTTGCTCACCCAGCCGCAGAGAAACAGCGCCAAGGCGGGCGCCGCCCAACGGAGAATGTTCGAATGTTTCATAAAACCCTCCCCACTTGTCCACAATAGTAGCAAAAGCAGGCGGCTCGCGGCCCGCCCGTTTCATGGTAGAATACCCCGCTTCGAACCTTTTGGAGGTGGCCATGGCCAAGCGTTTCATCATCCTTCTCATTTCCGTCCTGCTTCCCTCGATGGTCCCGCCGGCTTCCTCCCAGGACCCGGAGAACGGCCTGAGCCGCGCCGAGGAATCGGCCCGCAAGACCTCCGAGCAATCCCGCGAGGTCCGGTTGGAGCGGCGCCGCGAGCTCGAGCGCCTGGCCAAGGACCTGCGCTACATCTCCGAGGAGCTCGACCGCGAAGTCCTGGATTACGAGGTG
Source organism: uncultured Elusimicrobia bacterium (assembly GCA_964455765.1). GTDB lineage: Bacteria > Elusimicrobiota > Elusimicrobia > UBA1565 > UBA1565 > CAYHRV01. The sequence continues at coordinate 2,018 of CAYWAR010000325.1, read as the reverse complement.
AACCGGGGGCTGGAGGCCTATTCCCGGGGAGGCCTGAACAGGCTCCAGAATCTGAGGGAGCGGGGCTCCATCGACCCGCAGCTCTCCCCGGCCCTCGAAAGCCTGCATGCCCTCTACCGGGACCTGCCTAAGAAGGAGTACGCCAAGGAGTACAGCGGGAGCCTCGCCCGGTCGATCACCCACGAGCTCCGCTGGATCGCGGAGACCGCCAAGACCAAGGACGAGCTTCTATCCACCCTGCGCGAGCATCTGGTCCTTCCCGAGGAGATGCCCGAAGACGCGGAGGGCGTCTCGGCCCTGGCCTTCTTCCCGGTGGACCTCCCCTTGGCCAAATTCAAGAAGCTCGGCCCCATCCGGATCTTCCTCATGAAGCACCGCATCGCCCGGCCCAAGGCCCATGCAAAGACCACCTGGGAGGACATCAAGGCCGGCAAGCACAACGTCCAGATCGGCGTGGAGATCGAAGGCGTCGTCACCCGGAGCTACTTCGTCGCGGACTTGGACACCTGCTTCGACATCGGCGACATCCACATCGAGATGACCCCGGAGTGGCGCCTGCGCCACCGCGGCATACACATACCGAAGCCCGGCGAGCGCATCCGCGTGCGCGGCTGGAGCTACTACGACGTCTTCCATAAGTTCGAACCGGAGTACGACCCCGACGACAAGGCCATGGGCCGGCGCCGCAAGACCGTCTGGGAGATACACCCGGTGCAGGACGTCGAACTCCTGCCGTAGGGCCCGCTATCAGGGCAGTTCGAGCCCCATCACGACCCGGCAGGTGTCCCGGGCGATGAGCAGTTCCTCGTTGGTGGGGATGACCCAGGCCTTGAGCTTGGCGGAAGGCTTGCTGATCTCGCCCGTCTTTGCGCCGCAGTGGGATTCGTTCTTGGCGCGGTCCAGCGAGAGCCCCAACGCATCGAGCCCCTCGCAGACGCGCCGGCGCACGGCGGGGGAGTTCTCCCCTATCCCGCCGGTGAACACGACCGCATCCGCCCCGCCCATCTCCGCGAAGTAGGCGCCGATGTAGCGCTTGACCCGGACGCAGAAGATGTCGATGGCCAGGCGCGCCCGGCGATCGCCGTTTTCCGCCTCCTCCTCGAGCAGTTCGCGCATGTCGCTGGTCAAGCCGGAGAGGCCGAGGAGGCCGGACTGCTTGTTGAGCAGGGTGTCGATCTCGGCCAGGGACATCCCCTCCTTGTGGTTGAGGTACTCCAGGATGGACGCGTCCAGGTCCCCGGCCCGCGTGCCCATGAGGAGCCCCTCCAGCGGGGTGAAGCCCATGGAAGTGTTGAAGGAGCGCCCGGCCTTGACGGCGCAGGCGGAACACCCATGCCCCAGATGCACGGTGATGATGTTCACCTTGTCGCGGCTCAGGCGCTGGAGGGTCCGATAGCGGTAGGCCACGTAGCGGTGGGAGGTGCCGTGGAAGCCGTAGCGGCGGATCTTATAGCGCCGGTAGAGCGGGTAGGGGATGCCGTAGAGATAGGAGGTCTCGGGCATGGTCGAATGAAAAGATGTGTCGAAGACCGCGACCTGCGGCACCCCTTCCCCGAAGAGCTCCCGCGCCGCGCGGATGCCCTTGAGATTGGCCGGGTTGTGGAGCGGAGCGAGCTCGATGCAGTCCTCGATGCCCGTGAGCACCTGGGCGTCGATGCGCGTAGAGGATTTGAATGCTTCTCCCCCGTGGACCACCCGGTGGCCCACGGCGTGGATGTCCCCCATGGAACGGATCCCCTCGATGCCGGACTCATCGGAGATGATCCAGCGCACGACGCGGTCGATGGCCGCGCGGGAATCCCTCAGGGGCGCGTCCTCCTTGACCGGAGGCCGGCCTTCGGCCTGGAAGGTGATGAGGGCGTGGCTGCCCACTCGCTCGATGACCCCGCGGGCCAGCCTGCGGTCCTGGTCCTTGGAGATGCGGTCCTTGTCCGTCTCGATGATCTGGAACTTCACTGAGGAGGACCCGCAATTGAGGACCAGGATGTTCATGGCGTTTCGTTGTGAGGCAACATTAT
>CAYWAR010000324.1:0-3423 GCA_964455765.1 uncultured Elusimicrobia bacterium | reverse complement strand
GACGATGATGACCCCGCTCGCGCTCCTATCTCTGAGCCTGAGTTTGTCGCATGCCGGTCCGGCGGCTCCCATGAAGGCCGCCGTCCCCGTCAAACTGCCCGCGATGCGAACGGGGTTCTCTCCGGTCGCGACGGAGGCGGCCTTGAAGACCGGGCCGGGGCTCTCCGCGGGGCTTGGGCTCGATCCCGCGCTCACCCTCGCCCCCATCGGGCAGACCCCGCTCGTCGCACTCTCCGATCCGCGGGTCCGGGCCATGCCCGCCCCTTCCCCCACCTTCGGCGACATCACCGGGGCCCTGACCCGGCCCGCGCCCGACCCGGGGCCGATCCGGAAGATGTGGTTCATCTTCGCCGACGAGGCGCAGAGGCTCCGCTCCCAGGACTCCCTTGAGCGCGTGCGGGAGGAGAACCCCGGCGTCGAGGCGGTGTCCTACGGGGCCGAGAGCGTGCTGACCTACAAGACCGTGGAGGGCAAGCGGGAGATCGACACCGGCCCGGAGGTCTTGGCCGCCCTCTCCGAGCGCATCGCCGCCGAGGGCGCGGAACTCGTGCTGACATCCGATCAGGAGCTCTACGAGGTCTTCCGCATGCTGCGCGACCGCGGACTTTCCCGGGACGTGCCTTTCGGCTTCGTCGGCCGCCGCTCGGTCTCCGTCGACATCCCCCGCGCGTCGCTCGACCCCTCCAAGCTCAGCGATCCGACCAGGTATCCCCACCGCAAATATCTCGAGATACTGGAGAAGCCCTCGCAGGCGGCGGCTTCGGAGATAGCCGGGATGAAAGGAGAGCGCACGGCTCTCGGAGAGCTCCTTGATGCCGCCGGGGAGTCCGGCCACGGGCCCTCGAAGAGCGACGAGGACATGGGCTTCTTCGCGAGGCTGGGGACGAAGGCCCTGCTCCGGCTCGCCGGAGCCGCCGACGATCGCGTGAGCGCCAAGCTCAGGGAGGAGGCGCACGCCTTGGCCGGGGCCCTCGAGCGCGGGGCCGTCGACGTGCTGGTCACCGACGATCCTCGAGCGGCCGAGGTGGTCGGGCTCATGAAGCGCATGGGCTATCACAAGAGCCTGCCCGTGGTCTGGAAGGGCCGCGCGGCCCCGGGGGACGCCTCCGGCATCAATCTGGCCCTCAGGCCCGGCGATTGGCTCGACGCCGCGCCCCATGTCCGCCTCGCCAAGTCCTCCTCGGAAGGACGGGCCGCGAGCCTCAAGGACGCGGTGGCCCAGGCGCCCGCCGTCGAGCGCCTGCCGGAGAATTTCATGGAGATGGGAGGCGTCTCCGCGCGGGGCTTCGAGCCCGCCGTGGCCGAGGCCGTGGCCCGGGCCGCGCCCGACTCCCCGGCCTACAAGGGCAGATACGACGTCCACTTCCTGCTCACCAACGGCAACGGGGTGCGCACGCCCGGGGACGCCAACGCCTTCGGCCACTTCGGGATGGCCGTCAAGGACGAAAAGGGCAAGACCCTGGTCTGGACCGTGCAGTACAACGACGGCGGGTCTTTCACCGGGGGCCTGGGCGACGTCAAGCAGATGACTCTGGCCGAATACCTCTATTCCCTCTGGTATCTCCCGGGCGCGGCCGGGCAGGCCATCCCGCTCGCCGAGACCGCCGTTTCCCCCGTGGTGGACTTCGTGCTCAAGGGCGCGGTGGACCAGGCGGGCCTCGAGGCCATGCGCCGGGTGGCCGCCTACATCAACGCGAAGCATCTGCGCGGCGAGGACCGCTACAGCTTCCTCAACGCCGCCGGCATGACCAACTGCATCAGCCTCGTAACGCAGATACTGCGCGCGGCGGGGTTCCCCATCGCCGAGTCCGGGGTCCAGGCCCCGGCCGACAAGGCGGTGGAGCTCATCTCCCTTCTGGCCCGCGGCCTCCTCAACAACCGAGTCGGCCCGACCGACTTCGGCCTGGTGGTCTTCGAGCGGCCCGCTCACGCGGGCCCGGAGCACTACCGCATCGCCAACACCGCCCTGGGCTCGCCCCTGTTCAACCGGCGCAAGCCCTGGCAGGCCATGAGCCTCTGGGAGAAGGCGCGGCGCATCCTGGCCTCCATCCCGAACTTCATCAGGTCGCTCGCCATCCCGAAGAAGCTCGACGCTTTCTCGGCCATGGCCAGCCACCGCGTCCGGGTCGGGCCCAATAGCCGCGAGCTCCGCATCGAGGAGAATCCCGACTCGCCCATCGTGCTCCTGCGCCGCGCGGCCGAGGAGGTCGAGCGCCTGCGTCGAGAGCGCGTCCCGGTGGAGAAAGAGCTCGCCTCCCTCAACGAGGACATCCTCCGCCAGGGAGGCTATGAGGACTGGCGGCCGGGTTCGGGAAGCCCCCGCCCCTCGCCCGAGCAGGAGGCCGTTCTCAAGGGGCTCAGGGAGCGCCACCGGGGGCTCGAGCTGGAGCTCGCCCTCAGCATCCTCGATGAGCAGGTGTCCCTGCGCAAGACCGACTACCTCAAGCTCGTGGTCGCCGACCTCCCGGGCCGGCACACCGGGCGCCTCGAGCGCGTCCGGAGGGCCCAGGCCCGCGTCATCGAGGCGCGCGACCTCATGGAGACCGACGCCCGGATCCTCACGGAGACCGAGATCGCCTCCCTCAACACGCTCAATGCCGAGGTGGAGAACGAACTCCAGAAAGCGCGTCTGGCCATCCTCAAGGACGTCGGCCCGGACGTCCCACACGACATGGGCATGATCTCGCGGCAGGTCACTCTGGGGCACTTAGACGAGCTGCTGCATAAGAGCCGCGATGGGTCCGAGGGCGGCTCGAAGGCGAAGGACAAGAAGCTCTAGGAAATCATCGATCCGGGCATTCCGGAAGGGGGATGCCGGATCCAGGCGGGCTTGGGCGTCAGAGAGCTACGCGAGGGTGAGTTCCTCGCCCCCGGGCGCATCGATGCCGTCATTGAGGTCGGCCAGAGGGTTTGGCGAGACATTTTCATAAATGGACATCCCGCGGATATTCAACGTCACTGAAAGCGCTCACCGCATCCACAACCCGATCACACCCGAAAAGCTCGCCGCTCTCGGCGCGGCGCTGCGTCTGGAGTTGGGGGCCCGAGTGCTCGACCTCGGCAGCGGTTCGGGGGAGATGCTGTGCGCCTGGGCGCGCGATCACGGCGTCGTCGGCATCGGCATCGACATGAGCCAGTTGTTCGCCGAACAAGCGAAACTCCGCGCTGTAGAACTCGGCGTCGCCGATCGAGTCGAGTTCATCCATGGCGATGCGGCCGGCTATGTCTCCGAAGAGAAGGTCGATGTGGCAGCCTGTCTCGGCGCCACGTGGATCGGCGGGGGAGTCGCCGGCACTATCGAGCTCCTGGCGCGGAGTCTGCGCACCGGAGGAATCATCCTCATCGGCGAGCCCTACTGGCGGCAGCTGCCGCCGACGGAAGATGTTGCCAAGGGGTGTCTTGCCGACTCGATCTCCGACTTTC
>CAYWAR010000323.1:0-3424 GCA_964455765.1 uncultured Elusimicrobia bacterium | reverse complement strand
AGCGGCACCGCCACCGCTACGAGGTCAACAACAAGTTCCGCAAGCTCCTCGACGAGGGGGGCCTGCAGGTCACCGGGGTCAACCCCGCCAAGAACCTGGCCGAGATCGTCGAGCTCAAGGGGCACCCCTGGTTCATGGCCGTCCAGTTCCACCCGGAGTTCAAGTCCCGTCCGGAGAGCCCGCACCCCTTGTTCACGGACTTCATCGCCGCGGCGCTCCGGCGCGCGGGCGCCGCGGAGAAGGAAGCCCATGCCCGATAAGAAGGTCTCCCTGGGCGCGTTCTCGGTCTCCAACGGCGGGCCGCTGTTCTTCATCGCCGGCACCTGCGCCTACGAATCCTCGCGCATGCTCGAGCGCGTCGGCCGGACGCTGAAGGCGGCAATCTCCCGCCTCGGGGCGCGCTGGGTGCTCAAATGCAGTTTCGACAAGGCGAACCGCTCCTCCCTGCGCTCCTACCGGGGCCGCACCATGGGAGAAGCCCTCGAGGCCTTCGCCCGCCTCAAAAAGGACTTGCGCGTGCCCTTCCTGACCGACATCCACGAGCCCGCCCAGGCCGGAGCCGCGGCCAAGGTGGCCGACATCCTCCAGGTCCCGGCCTTCCTCTGCCGGCAGACGGACCTGCTCCTGGCCGCGGGCAAGAGCGGGGCCGTCGTCAACATCAAGAAAGGCCAATTCCTCTCCCCCTGGGACATGCGCAACGCGGTGGAGAAGGTGGAATCCACCGGCAACCGCCGCATCCTCCTCACCGAGCGGGGAGCTTCCTTCGGCTACGCGAACCTGGTCGTGGACATGCGCGGCCTGCAGATCATGCGCGAGGAGCTCGGCTACCCCGTGATCTTCGACGCCACCCATTCCTGCCAGCTCCCCGGCGCCCTGGGACACGCCACCGGCGGACAGCGCGCCTTCGTCCCGGCCCTGGCGCGCGCCGCGGTCGCCGTCGGGATCGCCGGGGTCTTCCTAGAGACGCACCCCGACCCGGACAAGGCGAAATCCGACGGGCCCAACTCCCTGCGGCTTTCCGACGCGCCCCGGCTCTGCCGGGACCTTCTGGCCGTCGACCGGCTGATAAAACGCCTATGAGACCCGAGGCCCCATGAGATGCATCAATTGCTCCCAAGAGAACAAGGAAACGGCCCGGATGTGCAAGAAATGCGGCCGGGACCTGACCGTCCCCCCCGCATGGTTCCCGGATTGGAAATGGCACGCGAAGACGCTCGGGATCATCTATGCCTGCGTGACCGCGCTCTATTTCACGGTCACCCTCGCGCTCAAGAGCCTCCCCGAACCCTACCACATCCGGAACATCCCGCCGGAGATGACGCCCTGGCTCAAGCGGTGAGAGCGCGCCTCCCCCCCCTCCTCCTCGCGCTCGGCGCGGGTCTGGGCTGCGCCAAGGAGCAGGCTCCCCTCCCGCGCGAGGCCTCTCAGGTGATCCGCGACCTGTCCATGACCCAGACCACCGCCGGGCAGAGGAGCTGGGCTCTGCGCTCTCCCTCCGCCACGCTCTCCCTCGACGGATCCTCCCGGCTCGACCGCCCGGTCATGGAATTCTATCGCGACGGCAAGCACGCTTCGACCGCCCAGGCGCGCTTCGCGGACGTCCCCAGCGGGTCTCAGAACGTCCGGCTCAGCGGCGGAGTCGTGATCCGCTCCAAAGGAGAGAAGTCCGTGCTCAGGACCGAGGACATGGACTATTCGGCCTCGGAGGCCAAGTTCCGGACCGACGGGGCGGTGATCGTCGAACGGGAAGGAGCCGTCCTGCGGGGACGGGGGCTCGTGGCCGACTCGGCGCTTTCCGAGATACGGATACGGCACCAAGAAACAAGGATACAATGACCATCCCTCCACGGGCTCGCCGGGGGATATGGGTCGCGACGCTTCTCGTGACCCTTTCATACACGGCGCCGGCCGCGGCGGAGGAGAAGTCGCCTTGGGCCGGGACGGTGGTGAGAAGCAAAGAATACGTTGTGCGGCGGGAGCCTCGGAGGCAGGAAGAATTCATTGGGGAGGTGTATTACAACCAACTCAATCGGACGGCCACCGCGGATTGGGCGCTCTACGACCACGAAGACAAGCTTTGGAAGGCGCGGGGGCATGTGCATGCCGAGATGCGGGCCGAGGACGGGGAAATCTTCCTGGCCGACGGGCATGAGGCCCGCCATGACCTCAAGACCCGCCTCGGGGACCTGCGCGGCAAGGAGGAGCACGGCTCCATGGTTCGCATCGAGCGGCGCGCGGCCGGAGGTGAGGGCCCGGACATCCTCACCGCCCGGATACTGCGCTGGAAAGAGGGCGCGCGCGAAGCGGAGTTGGAAGGCGGCGTGCGTCTGGAAGGAGCGCAGGCCGATAGCCGGGCGCACCGGGCCCTCTACCGCCACGAGGACCGCTCGCTCGCCCTTTCCGGAGGCCGGCCTGTCTGTCGGGTGCGAAGCGCGCAGGCGCCGGCCGCCCTCTCCGCGGAAGGCGCACGACCGCGCTCCGAGGACGGCGCCCCCTTGGCCGCCGCGCCCGAGGGCAAGCCCCTCTGGCAGGGGGCCATCCAGGCGGATTCCCTCGATGCGGGCCTCAAGAACCATTCCCTGCGCGCCTCGGGTTCGGTCCGGGGCTGGGTCGAATTCCAAAGGGGCCGCGACGGGATAAGATGAGGCTTTCCTCGCGCGACATCACCAAGAGCTTCGGCCAGCGGCAGGTGGTCAACGGCATCTCCCTGCAGGTGCGCTCCGGGGAGATCGTCGGACTCCTGGGGCCCAACGGGGCCGGCAAGACCACGACCTTCTACAGCCTGGTGGGCTTCCTCCGGCCGGACTCGGGAGCCATTCTCATCGATGACTCCGACATCACCGCCTTGCCCATGTATCAGCGCGCGCGCAGGGGGATGGGCTACCTGGCGCAGGAGCCCACGGTGTTCCGGGGCCTCACCGTGGAGGAGAATCTGAGGGCCGTGCTGGAGCGGATACTGGATTCCCGCATCGAGCAGATGCGCAAGGTCAAGGAACTCCTCGAGGAGTTCGGGCTCTGGAAACTGCGCCGCCAGCCGGCCTGGACGCTCTCCGGCGGCGAGAAGCGGCGCCTGGAGATCGCGCGCGCCATGATCCAGGACCCCAAGATCATACTCCTCGACGAGCCCTTCGTCGGGATCGACCCCATCACCGTGGGGGAGCTCAAGCAGATGATCTTCAAGCTCCGCGAGCGGGGCATCGGCATCCTCATCACCGACCACAACGTGCGCGAGACCCTTCCCATCATCGACCGGGCCTACCTCATCTTCGAAGGGCGCATCCTCAAGGAAGGCACCTCCAAGGAGCTCATCGACGACCCCAAGGCCCGGGAGATCTACCTGGGCCACGACTTCGAGATGTGAGGTGAAGGGCCGGGAGGTTACGGCTTGGATTCGAGGACGGCCAGGCGCTTGTCGTGGTCGAGC
>CAYWAR010000322.1:0-3433 GCA_964455765.1 uncultured Elusimicrobia bacterium | reverse complement strand
GCTCGACCCGCGGAAGACCGCCTCTCTCTCCCGCCGGGTGATATGCTCTCGCAGGCGCGCGACCTCGGTCTCCAGCCGCGCCTCGCGCAGGGCTCTTTGCACGCGCAGGGCCAGGTCCTCGTTGCCGAAGGGCTTGACCAGATAATCGTTGGCGCCCAGCCTCATGGCGCGCACCGCCACGGCGATGTCCGCGTTGCCGGTGAGGATGAGCACGGGCAGGTCCGGTTCCAGCCGGCGCAGGGATTCCAGCACCTCCAGCCCCCCGGCGTCGGGCAGGCTCAAGTCCAGGAGCACCAGCTCGACGGGCTCGTTCTCCACGGCCTTGAGCGCCGAGGCCGCGTCCGGCGCCTGCTGGGTGGAATGTCCCTTGGCCTCGAGATAGCGGACCAGCGCGGCCCGCAGGTCCGCGTCGTCGTCTACCACGAGGAGAAGGGCCATGCGGCTATTTCGGAGGGAAGCGGATGAGCGCCCGGGTCCCCCGGGAGGGGGCGTTCTCGAAGGAGAGGGAGGCGCCGTGCTCGGCCAGGACGCGCTTGGCCAGATAGAGCCCGAGGCCGGTGCCGGTCTCCTTGGTGGTGAAGAACAGGCCTCCGGCGCGGGAGAGCACCTCCGCGGACATCCCCGGCCCGTCGTCCTGCACGCTCAGCTGGACCCCTCCCCCGGCCTCCGCCTCGATGGAGACCAGCACCTTTCCCCCCTCGGTCACCGCTTCCACGGCATTGACCAGAAGGCTGAGCGCCACCGCGCGCACCTGCTGGGGGTCGATGAGGACGGGAGGAGACTCCCCGAGCCGGAGCTCCAGCGTCACTCCGCGCGACATGGACGACTTCTCCACCGCCTTGGCGGCGGAGCGGACCACCTCCTGGAGGGACGCCTCCACCGGGCGGGCCCGGCCCGTCTTGGCGAAATCCAGGAGGGACTTGATCGATTGCGCGGCGAGCTCCGCGTTGCGCGATATCATCTCCAGGCTCTCCTTGACCTTGGCCTCGGGGGAGAGGAACTCCAAGGAGAACTCGGCGGTGCTCGATATCACATGAAGAGGAGTGCGCATCTCATGGGCGAAGGCCGCGGCCATGCGTCCCAGGGCCGCGAAGCGCTCCATGCGCAGGAGGGCCTCGCGCACGGCCTCCGGCTGTCCGGGCGCGTCCAGATCCCCGACCGCGGGGGAGAATTGGGCGAGGAACCCGGAGCCCTCGGAGAGCTTCCAAAGGCTCAGGAAGGTCCGGCGGTGGGAGCCGTCCCTGCAGGAGAGCGTAGCCTCGAAATTGCGCAGGACCTCTCCGGAGAGCGCGGCATCCCGGGCCCGGGCCCAATCCCCGGGGGCGGAGAAAAACTCCGTGATGGGGCGCCCGAGCGCCTCTTTGGCGGGGACGGTGAGGAATTCCTGGGCTCCCCGCGACCAGGAACGGATGACGCCCTCCGAGTCCAGTCCCGCGCGAGCCGCGGGAGACTCCTCGAACGCCCATCGGAAAAGCGCGGTCTCGAGCGTCACCCTCGGCCCCTGGTCTCCTCGGTCACCGAGCATGAGTATAGCCTCTCGGAGCGGGAAAATCAATCCGCCCGGCGCAAATGTGCTACAATCTTTTCCGATGAAATCCGAGTCCGCGGTCATCACCGAACCCGCGCAAGTGCGCGAGCGCCTCTGGCGGGTGAAGCTCACCGGCTCCAAGGGCCTCATCAAGATCGGCGTGGCCAAGAAGCACGCCCAGGCCAACTCCCTTTTCCTGGAGATCAACGGCGCGCGGCGCTTCGAGATCGGCAACGACTGCGACACCTGCCACTTCTGGTTCAAGTGCCTGCGCGACCCGCGGCCCTCGGTCCACAAGAAGATCTTCAACCTCCCCAAGACCATCTCCCTGCCCCGCCCCTTGGACGCGGAGATGATCCGGGAACTGGTGCCCTTCCTCGACATCATGGACAAGGGCGAATACTACATGTTCAACGCGGAGTTCCGTCTCACCGGGCCCTTCCGCGGCGACGACGAATCCTGCTACTTCCACAACACCGAGTTCCTGGAGCTCTGGGACATCGACGACCCGGCGGCCGAGGACCTGCTCTCCGACTGGGAGCACTACGAGGGGAAGACGCCCCGCGTCTACCGCCACGAGGGCCTCATCGAAAAGCAGTTCGAGTTCGTCGTGCCCCTGGTGCCCAACGCGCGCCTCAAGCCCGAGAACATCCGCATCTACCAGCAGATGATCGCCAATGGCGACCGGCCGCGCGTCTTCCTCCTGGGCCTGCTCCAACGGGGCGTTCCCGAGTCCGTCACGGGCGGCCGCGCGAAGAACCTCCACACCTTCTTCTCCACCTTCGTGCTCGACGGACACCACAAGCTCGCCGCCTACCAGCGCGCGGGCGTCCCGGCCAACTGCCTGGTGCTCCTGGCCGTCAAGGCCAGCAAGCTCGTGGCCCTCAAGGACGAGACCGGAGAGCTGCGCACCCGCCTCGAAGACCGCCTCGCCACCCTAGCCGTCTGACACTAGCCCTGCTCTTGCCCCGCTCGGTTCGGGAACGCTTCAAATAGAGACGAGCGCCTCGTAGGCCGCGGCGCAAAGCCCCTCGTCGGCCGGTCCGCGGTCCTCCTCCGGCGCCTTCCGATTCCGCTCGACTAATCCTCCGAGTTCGAGGCCCTTCTCACGGCCTAGTCCGGCCTGCAGGGAGGCGAGCACGCGCGGCCTGCGCAGGGCCTTGGCCGCGTGCCCGGCCAAGATGGGGTGGGTCCCTTCCCATATCTCGTTGACCACCGCGTCGGCCAAGAGGCGCGGGAGCGGCGAGAAATCCTCCAAGATGCCGTGCCCGCCGATGAGGAGCTGGGCTTCCAGCACCAAGGCGCTCGCCCGCCGGGATATCTCCACCTTGGCCATGGGGACGAGGGCCTCGGCCTCCGGAGCATCCTCGCACACGGCCTTCACCGCCAGATAGAAGGCTTTGAGCATCCCCTTGCGCTCCTCGCGCATACGCTCGAGCCTTCCCCGGGCCGAGGACATGTCCGCCACCCGCTTGCCGTAGACCACGCGCCAGGCCGCGAAGGTCTCGGCTTCCAGAAGGGCCCGTCCGGCGAAACCCAAAGCCGCGGCGGCCACATGCTCCCGCGATACGGAAAGCACTTCCACGAGCAGAACAAGCCCCTCGCGGGCCTTGCCGATCAGCTCCGCCTCCGCCCCCGCATACTCGACCTCCACCGTGGCCTTGCCCTTGGTCCCGGCGATGGCCTTCTTGCGCAGGATGCGGTGACCGTTGAGCCTCCCATCCGCCAGCCTGCGCCGGACCAGGAAGAGCCCGACCGGTCCCGCTGCCCCGGCCCGGGCCGTGGTGACCCAGAGTTCGCCCGGATTGGAACAGAACCATTTCTCCCCGGTGAGCGACCACCCGCCCCCCGGACGCGGCTGGGCCACGGCCTCGTTGGCCGCCACATTCGAGCCCCCCTGCCTCT
>CAYWAR010000321.1:0-3440 GCA_964455765.1 uncultured Elusimicrobia bacterium | reverse complement strand
CCCCGGCGGGAGGTCAAGGCGCGCACGCGCCCGATGAGGGCTATCCCGTCCTCCCCGGGCAGGGCGATGTCGCAGACCAGGACGTCGGGATGGAACCCGTCCATAGCCTCGAAAGCTTCCCCGGCGCTCGAGACCGTGCGGACCTCGGCTCCGCAATGGCGGAGTATGCCGAGGGCGACGTCGCGGGTCGCGGCTTCGCCGTCGACGACCAGGACCTTGACTCCCTTGAGCCTGGGCAGGGCGCCCATGGGCGCGGCCTTCAGAGCCGCTGGCGAGGAGGCTTCGCCGGCCGCTCCTTGCGCTCCGGCCGGGAGGTCGACGGTGAATGTCGTCCCTCCGGCGGCGGGACTCTCGACGGAGACCGAGCCGCCGTGCATCTCGGTCAACTGCTTGACCAGGGAGAGCCCCAGGCCCAGGCCCCGGAACTTCCGGGTGAGGGAATCCTCCTCCTGGCGGAACCGGTCGAAGACGTAGGGCAGGAACTCCGGCCCGATGCCGGGGCCCGTATCCGAGACGCGGACCGAGAGCCGGTCTCCCTCGCGGCGCAAGGACACCCGGACGCTCCCCCCTTCCGGCGTGAACTTGACCGCGTTGGAGAGCAGGTTCCAGAAGACCTGTTGGAGCCGGTTCGGATCCCCCCGCACCGGACCCGCGGAGGCGTCGAGGTCCTCTTCCACGCGGATGGACTTGGCCGCGGCCGCGGCTCGGATGTTCTCGAGGGCCGCGCGGATGGGAAGGCGCGGGTCCGAGAGCCTCGAGTCGAGCCTGAGCCTGCCGGTGATCAGGCGCGAGACGTCGAGGAGGTCCTCGATGATCTGGGCCTGGAGCTTCATGTTGTACTGGATGATGTCGAGCGCCTTGGAGCGGGCCTCCTCGTCGAGCGATTCCGACCGCAGGAGCCAGGTCCAGCCCAGCATGGCGGTGATCGGGGTGCGCATCTCATGGGAGAGCACCGCGAGGAACTCGTCGCGGGAATGGTTCGATTTCTCGGCCTCCAGGCGCGCGGATTGCTCCCGGCCGAGCAGGAGCGAACGCTCCGACTCGGCCTTCTTGCGTTCGGTGACGTCCCTAACCACGCAGATGAGCCCGCCGTCATCGAGCGGGGAGAGGGAGACCTCCTGGGCGAAGAGGGAGCCGTCCTTCCTCCGGCCCTCGGCCTCCCCCCGCCAGCGGCCCTCCCGCCTCATCGCGGGAAGGATCTCGCGCTCGAAGCGGAGGGCCTCCCTGGGCTCATAGAGGGTCTTCCAGCTCCGGCCCAGGAGCTCGGAGGGCGCGCCATAGCCGTAGATCCCGGCGTGCGCCTCGTTCATGTAGGAGTACTTCTCGTCGGGGCCCAGGATGGCCATGCCGTCCATGGCCGAGTCCATGGCCCTACGGTGCCGCTTCAAGTCGCCGACGGCCAGATTGAGGTCCGTCACGTCCGTGGCGACCCCGATGGCGCCGACGAGCATGCCGCCCTCGGTGAGAGGCGTGTAGCGCGTGTCGAAGACACGGCCCGCGGCCTCGTTGAGATCCCCGAACGACTCCCCCGCCAGCGCCCGGCGGATGTTGGCGAGGATGGCGGGGTTGTCCTTGTAGACCTCGAAGACCGAACGGCCCACCACTTCCCCGGGTTTGAGCCCTAAACCGTCGAGTCCGCGGCCCTCGGAGAGCGTGAACACCCCGTCCTGGTCGAGGGCGAAGAGCACGATCGGAGCGCAGGCCACGACGCGCCCCAGGCGCACTTCAAGCCCGCGCAATCCTTTCTCCGCGTTCACGCGCTCGGTCACGTCGACGGCCACGCCGTAGGACCCCGCGCAGCGTCCCGACTCCAGCCTCGGGAAGAAATGGCCCTCGAAGAACCTCGTGCGCACGCGCACGAGCTGGGTGAAGGCCTCCCCCGTCAAGGCCCGGCGGGCCGCGGCTATGAACTCCGGGGCGTCCTTGTATATCTCGAAGATGGAACGGCCGACGGACTGCCCGGGCTTGCGGCCTAGGCCCTTGAGCCCGCTGCCCTCCGATAGCGTGAACACCCCGTCCTGGTCGAAGGCGAAATGGATGATGGGGGCGCTCTCCATGATGGTGCCCAGGTCCCTGCGGGCGCCCGCGAGCTCCGCGACGGCCTTCTTGTGCTCCGTGACGTCAACCATCACCGCGATGATGGATTTCCTCCCGTCGAACTCCATGCCCCGGGAGATCATCTCGACGTCGATGGCTTCCCCGCCGCGGAGGAGCTGCTTCCAGGACTCCTTGCGCTGTTGAGGCCCCTGCGGGACGGCGAAGAAAGCCTGGACGCGGGCCTTCTCCTCCGGGGGGAAGAGGTCGGTCACCTTACGAGCCAGGAACTCCTCGCGCGTGAACCCGTATTTGAGCCGCGCCGCCTCGTTGATCTCGAGGAAATAGAGGCTCCCGGGGTCGAAGACGCAGATGGGCTGGGGGGTCACCTCGCAGAGCATCCGGAAGGAATTCGTCTGGAGCCTCAGCATACCCGTCAATTATAACAACCTTCGACAGGGGCGGGGTGTGACTTAAGGCACAGCCCTCAGGCCCGAGCACGACATGCACGCGCGCATGTCGGAGGGGATCGGGGCGCGGATGTCCATGGGACGGCCGTCGGTGGGATGCGCGAAGCGGATGCGCAGGGCGTGGAGCATCTGCCTGGGCGCGCCGAGGGAAAGTAGGTCCTCGCCGGTGAGCTCATGGCGGCACGCCTTCAGATACGCTTCCCCGCGGCCGGTGTAGAGCTTGTCCCCCAGGACGGGGTGGCCGAGGGAGGCCAGATGCACGCGGATCTGATGGAGGCGGCCGGTCTTGGGCAGGGCGCGCACCAAGGACGCTCCCTTCGAGGAGGAGAGGCGGACGAATTCGGTGGAGGCGGGGCTGCCCTCGCGGCCCCCGACGGCCTGCCGGACCTTGATCTCCCCGCCCTCGCAGGCGAGCGGGGAATCGACCCGGAGCGAGGCCCAGGGGACGCGGCCCCGCACCACGGCCAGATATTCCTTGGACACGAGCCGATCCTCGAACTGCGAGACCAGGGCGCGCGCGGCCTGGGGCGATCGGCCGAGCAGGAGCACCCCGCTCGTCTCCCGGTCTAGCCGGTGGGCCAGATGGAGCTTCCTGCCGGGGAACTGGGCGGCGAGGATGGAGGTCACGGAGTTGGCCAGCACCTTGTCGGTGGGATGGCTGAGGACCCCGCCGGGCTTGTCGACGGCCAGGAGGGCGGCGTCCTCATGGAGCACGCTCAGGCTCGAGTGCGCGCAGGGAGGTTCCGGGGTCTGGGGGTAACGGACCACCACGGTCTCCCCCAAGGAAACGCGCGTCGCGGCTTTCACCGCGCGGCCCCGGAGCAGGACCCGGCCCTGCTCGATGAGCCTCTGCACCTGCGAACGCGAGTAGCGCTTGAGCCGCATGGCCAAGAACGCGTCCACGCGCCGCCCGGACTGTTCGAGCTGGGCCTGAAA
>CAYWAR010000320.1:0-3456 GCA_964455765.1 uncultured Elusimicrobia bacterium | reverse complement strand
TGGTAGCCCTTGGGCTCCGCCGCGACGAGCTCCAGGATGTCGAGCGCCCGGGCGGCGTCCTTGTCGTCCTGCGCGGCCGCGGCGTCCTGATAGGCTTGGTAGGCGAGCTCCTCGACCCCCCGCTTCTCCCCGGGCCTGCGGCGTATGTCTTCCAGGAGCTCCCAGCGGAACGCCCTAACGCGCTCGGCCGGAGCGCTCCGTTCGAGGAGCTCCAGCACGCGCTTGCCCGTGTCCCGGTCGCCCCGGCGTTTGCGGTAGAAGGAGAGCTCGATCTCCAGGGCCTCCTCGGGCTTTCCCACGGCTTCGAAGACGGAGGCCAGGGCCCGGATCGCCCCCTTGTGCGAGGGATTCTTGGCCAGATAATCCTTGAAGAAAGCGATGGAGGCGGACCGGTCCCCCTCCTGCCTCTGCATGAGCCCTTGGAAATACCGGCTGGGGAAGATCAGCCAGCCTACCAGGAGCATGGCGGCGAAGAACCCCGCCGTTTCCGTCCAGCTGAATATCATGCCGGCTCCACGCTCACCGGGCGGGGCGGTCCCCCGCGTTCGGAGTCCGGGAAGAGCACCTTCAGGAAGCCGCGGCCGTCGGCCCGGATGCGGGCCGCGAACTCCCCGGACCGGACCTCGTACTCCAGCCCCGCGCCCAGCCCTCCCAGGACCAGCTCGCCTTTCCACCAGCCGTTCTTGAGGAAGCCGACGCCGCGGGGCGTCCGGCGCCACCGGGAGACCTCGAAATTGGCCTCGGAAAGGTACGGCGCTCCGGGCACGGAGGAGAAACGCAGTTCGCGCGGCTCGTTCTCGTCGAAGAACACGTAGAGCGCCCCCCGCTCGCGCCGGAAGCCGACGACCCCTTTGGAAAGGGAGAGGTCCGGGACCCGGGCCTCGGAGTCGAAGCGCACCGTCCGCAGGTCCGCTCCCTTGCGGAAGCGGAAGCCGCCCTCGGGCAGCCGCTCGATTGCGAGCTCGAAGAAGCCCCGCACCGAACGGACCCAGCGCCCGGTCCACACCGGGAAGAGGGGCCGTGAATAGGCCCAGGCGTAGACTTTCCGCAGGGACTCCAGGGCCGCGAATTTCTCGGCGCTATAGTAGTGGACATAGACGTTCACCGGGCGGATGCGCCGGGGGTTCTCGGTGCGCTCGTAGCTCTCGACGGCGTCGCGGTAGCCGTAGAAGGGCCCGGTCCAAAGGTTGGTGTAGGGGATCTCGTTGGAGATGGGCGCGTAGACCTGCCGCGCGGCGCCGAGGAGGCGGCTCAGGGGGTGGACATAGGAGTAGCTCGGGAACCTGGAATCGAAGCGCCCCCCGCCGCCGTTGATGTTGAGCAGGCCCGCGCGCTCGGCCATGAGGACCTCCTGCTCGGAGGGGAGGCAGTCTCCGGTCCATTGGAAGAGGGCGGTGCGGCGGCCGCCGGAGAGGAAAGCCTTGTCGATCTGCTCGGAGGAGCCCACGATCTCCCGCCGCGAGTCCATCGTATAGCCGGGGACGCTGAGCGCCACCTTCCTGCGCCGCCAATCGAGGGGATGCGCGTAGCCGTGCGAGGCGGGCTCCACGTTGGGCCGGTTCATCATGTCGCGCGTGAGCGCGAGCGTGGCCTTGTCCGTGTACAGGCTCAGGTCGTAGTAGCCGGTCATCAGGGAGAGCGTGAAGGGGCTCTCGGGGTGCGGGTCGACGAATTCGCGCAGGAACACCTCACCGCTCCATTTTCCGGGGTCCAGCTCGGAGCGGTTGAAGACACCGTCCCCGTCGACGTGGGTCATGTAGACCCGGCGGCCGTTCATGGTCGTGACGTCGGGCCGGGGAAGGCCTTGGAGGCGGAAAGCGGCCTCGAAGAAGGCGAAGGGGTCCGTGATCCAGCGGAACTGCGGGGGATTGAGCTCGCCGTTGGAGTAGAGGAAGAAGGGGTGCAGGGCGAAGGCTCCACGGGGGGTGAGGGCCACCGGATCGACGGGGGGGATGTTCCCCTCCAGGAAACCCAGGCGCAGATAGGAGGTGGCTCCGGGGAGCAGGCGCGCGAGCGGGACTACGCCCGCGTCCAGAAGGTCCGGCTTGCGCTCGAAGCCCATCATTCGGGGATGGGAGAATTGAGTCTCGATGGAAAAGGGGTCGACGACGCGCGAGCCGGTGAGCTTCACCCCCAAGGACCGGAACATGTCCGCGCAGTCCGCGGGCAGGTCCGGAGCGCCTTTCTGGGAGCGTTTGTAAACCCCGGGGTCCCCGAGCATCACCACCCAGAGCCGCGCCCGCATGGCCGCGCTCAGCCACCGACACACGGGGGCGGGGTCTTCGAAATTGACGGGCTTCTCGAACCAGGTGACCACCCCTCGGTAGCCGGAGAGCGTCGCCGGGTCCGGGAGGGGTTCGGCGGCGTCGTGGTAGACGAGCTCCACGCCGAGGTGGTTGAGGGGCATCTCGCCCCGCTGGTGGAGCTGGGTGAAAGCGATGTCCTTGTAGTCGCCGGGGATCTGTTCGCGGCTGTAGAGGGCCAGGACCTTGCGCGGGACCTGGCCCGCCCCCTGCGCGAGAGGAGACCGGACGCGCTCCGAGGACGGCGTCCCCTGGGCCGCCGCCGCCGGGGGCTGGGCCGCCCCGGGGCTCAGGAGGCCTAGTAGAAGGACGCAGGGCAGGGGGGTCACGGTGAGCCCGGCGCGACCCGGCCCAGGCTCATGAGCGAGGGCAGGGCGAGATAGGGGAAGAAGCCGTTCTTGAGACAGCGGCGCACGGCCTTGCGCAGAGGGCGGGAATCGCGCTCGCGCAGGCCGGAATACAGCAGGACGAATACCGGCTTGCCGGTCCGCTCTTTCCAGCGCAGGAGGGTCGCCTCCTTGGCCGCGGACACCTCCGGGGGCGTGGGGACGCAGGCCTTGGCTTGGGGGTCGCAGCGCGTATAGAGGTCCTCGACCACGACGCCGTCCGCCGCGTCCGCGAGCCCCTCGATAAGGGGGAGCGCGTTGTTGAGCAGGATGAGTTTGTCGGGGTATTGCGCGCGCAAGGCCTCCACAAGGCCTTTGGCCGCATCCATGCTCCCCGCGTAGGCGGCGGTGTCCTTGGATTGGAGGTATTGCGCGGTGTCCAGCGTATCCAAGAAGACCCCGTCGTAGCCCTTGGCCAGGGCCTTGGGCACGACCTCATCGAGGAGGAGCCGGCGCCAGGCGTCGGAGCGCATGTCCACGCGATGGGCCTCGGGCCAGTGCGGATTGGCCTCCACGAGGTAGGGCTTGCCCTCGGCTTGGGGCCAGTAAGAGCGCTTCTCGTCGGCTTCCCCGGCGCTGACATAGGCGAGCCGCAGGGGTCCGCCGTCCTCGGAGCGCGATGTTCCTCCGCTCGCGGAGGGGGCGGCGGCGGGGAGTTCGAAGGCGTCCGGGTCGAGCACCGCCAGGTCGAGGGTCTTCCAGGCCTTCAGGGAGAGCGTCGTCCCGTAGAAAGCGATCCAACGGCGGGCGGCGGCCAAGGGGCCGCC
>CAYWAR010000319.1:0-3498 GCA_964455765.1 uncultured Elusimicrobia bacterium | reverse complement strand
GCCCTGCGGCGGACGGCAACCCCCGGCCGCCGTGAGCGCCGGCAACCCCCAGGGCGTTGGCCGGCGATCAGGTCCTATCCCGCAGGAAGACGAGGAGGACGGAACCGTCGGTGCGGAAGGCGTAGCCTTTGTCGTTGGCTCCTTCGGCCGGGATGCGGGCGCTGCGGCGCCGGCTGATGCTCTCCACCCAGGGCGAGCCTTGGAGGCTCGTCGCGATGTATTCCCGCTCCATGACCGTGTCCGGGTCCGGGACATGGGAGAAGTCTCTCCAGCGAACGGAGAGGTCGAAGTTCGCGCTCCCCCACCAGTAATTGCGTCCTTTCTTGTCCCGGTAGGGGAGCCTCCAGAGCCGGAAGTGGTGGCGCTTCTCGATGGGGATGACGGTCTGCGCCCAGTTCCGGTCCTGGGGCGCGCCGAGCAGGCGGTATGTGTTCATGGGGGGGAAGCGGGTCAGGAACTCCCCCCGAAAAGCCTGGAGGAAGCCCTCGGCGAAGGGCCGGAGCAGGCCCAGGGCGATCTTAGCCCAGCCCGCGGCCGCGAGCGCGGAGTCCAACTGCGCCTCGGTGGCGATGAAGAGCAGGTTCCAGGGGTCTCCGGGCATGCCGAAGCGCCCGGTGTTGCGCACGGGAAGGCTCTCGAAGAGGGAGTCGAAGAATTCCGTCCCGGAGCGCGGCGGCTCTCCGCTCGCGGAGGGGACGGTATTCAATTTTTAGAGTACTTTTGCCGGATCTCGGGGAGCCACTCCTCGATCTTCTTGCGCCGGTCGTCGCTGGTGGGGTGGGTTCGGAGGAATTTCGCCATGGGGGAGTTGTCGGACTGGGACTCGGTGGCGGCCTGCATGCGCTTCCAGAAAAGGACGGCCTGGGCCGGGTCATAGCCGGCCTTGACCATGAGGGCGAGCCCGATGTAGTCGGCCTCGGATTCCTGGGACCGGCTGTACGGCAGCATGATCCCCAGCCCCACGCCCAGGCCGTAGGCCTGCTCGTAGAGGGCCCGGGCCTGGCCGGGCTGTTTGGCCGTCAGGACGCTCAGGGCCTGGCCGCCGAAATTGGCGAGCATGCCCTGGCTCATGCGCGCGGCCCCGTGGCGCGCCAGGGCGTGCGCGATCTCATGGCCCATGACCACCGCCACCCCGTCCTCGCCCTTGGTCACGGGCATGATCCCGGTGTAGAAAGCGACCTTGCCCCCGGGCAGGCACCAGGCGTTGATCTGCTTGTCGTCCTCGATGAGGTTGAACTCCCAGAGGAAATCGGGCTTGTCCGCGGACTTCGAGAGCCTGCGCCCCACCCTGCGGATGAGGTCCGCGCTCGCGGTATCCGTGGAGATCTTGGATTTCTTGAGCGTCTCCTGGTAGGCCTGCTCGCCCATCTTCTTCTCCTCGCCCGAGGAGACGAGGAGGAGCTGGCTGCGCCCGGTATAGGGCACCGTCTGGCAGGCGGCCAACGCCCCGGCGGCCAAGGCCGGCCAGGGCGCCCAGCGGCGCAGGACGCCTTTCCAAACAGGATTCATCCCGGTAAAGATATTACTTCATGGCTCGGCGTGTAAAGACCGCTCCTCTATTCTGCTCCTCTATTCCCCGCGCAGGCAAGCGTTATCGCGGCAGGCCTGGAACGCATGGAAACCGAAGCGGCGGCGCGCGATCCAGTCATACACGGGCTCTCCGAGCAGTCCGAGGCCGGGGACATTCATCAAAGGCGCCAGCGGCCAAAGCATGGGCAAGAGAAGGCTCAGGCGTCTAAAGGCGTCGAAACCTCCGGATAAGCGGCCGTCCCTCTCCAAGAGATGAATGCGCGCGAGGCAGGCTTCGGGCGTCAAGGCCGGATGGAGGAGGGAGGCATCCGTCGCCCTAAAATCCACGGCTTCCAGCCGCCCGGCGGGGTCCAAGGCGCGCAGTCTCGCCAGGGAGGCCCGGCAGAAGCCGCAGGAGCCGTCGAAGATCAAGCGGTGCCGGCCCCAGGCCTTGGCCCAGGCCTCCCGACGACGCTCGATCCAGGCGACCGCGTCCTCGGGGTCGATGAACAGCAGGAGCATGGGGGGGAACAGGAAGAAGAATATCGTGGGCACGTGCATGGTCAGGACCAGCAAGGCATGGAAGAGGAACCCGGCGGCGACGGCGAAGACCCTCGTCCTCCTCCAAAAGAGCCACAGGGGAGCGGTGAATTCGAAAACAAGCACTATCCCCTCGACCCAATCGCAGAGTACCGGGGAAGCGGCCAGGACCGAGCGCCCGGGGAATTGCTTCATCACCCCCCCGTCCGGATAATGCATCAGGTAGTAAAAGGGATGGTCGCTCAGCCAATTGCCTCCGGGCCAGCATTTCCACAGGGCGGTATAGAAATAGAAACTCGCCAGGACCATCTGCAGGAGCCGCTGGACGAAGAACGGCCGCTTTTTCAGCCAGGGCTCGGGATCGCCCTTGAGCAGGCTGTCCACGGAAAAAGAATCGCCCAGGTACGGGCACCAAAAGACGAGGAAGAACACCGTCAGGAACATGTCCCAGGAGAGGGTGCCGATATGCAGGGAGTTCCGGGCGTAGAAATAATACGAGCTGAGAAAAAGGACCGCGCCGCTCACGGGAGTCAGGAAACCGACGAAGAAGAAGACCAAGGACGCCGCAAAAACGCCGGCCATCGCCCAAACGGCCCAGTCCGGGTTGCCGGCCGTCCATTCCAGGAACGGGACCGGGAAGAACGAAGGATTGTATTCCCGGTAGGCTGTGGACAAATAGTTGTCCCCCATATCGAGGAAGGTGGGCAGGACATGGAGGCCCACGGTGAGGGCCACGGCCATGCGGAAAAGGGAAAGGCTGAGGGAGGGCCGGCCTTCCAGGAAGAGGACACCCCACTCGCGCGAGACTTTTCCCATCGCGTTCACGCGGGCCCCGGGAGGGAAGCCCGGCCCTCCTTGTCGCAGCGATAGAGGAGTCCGGACTGCTTGAGCTCCGGCGTCCTGGATACCGACGGCCAGACCGCGCGCAGCACCGCGAAGCCCTCGTAGCTTGGAAATTTACGCCGGAGGTAGCGGCAAAAATCCGGACCGCGCCGCGCGTCCAGAACGGACACCATCACATTGCGGTGGATGTTGTCGTAGCCCACCCAGCGGGTCTCGAAGATGCGATGAGGGTCTATCAGGGAGCCCGTCTGTCCCCGGAGGCCGTAGACCTCGGCCGTGCCGTAGCCGTCCTCGACTTGGTAGAACATGATCCAGCCGGCCGGAGGGAACAGCAGCCTGACCTTGGGCAGTTCCCTATGAAAGATCCGGCTGAGCACGAAGGTCCTCGTGGACTCGTAATGGAAGAGGAGCGTCCAGAGAACGACGAAAACGGATATCGAAGTCCGTTTTAGGCGGGACATGGCTCCCTTCTCCTACAATAACGAACGACTTGGAGTCAACCGGGAGAGCCGCCCCCGATCCTCCAGTAAGGTGTTTAATCGGCTCCGACGGGGCCTGTCCGCGGGGGGGCCCATCGGGCCTGCGGCCGCGATTTCCAATCGCCCC
>CAYWAR010000318.1:0-3512 GCA_964455765.1 uncultured Elusimicrobia bacterium | reverse complement strand
GCGGAGCTTGAGCTGGACGCGGGAGGTCGCCGAATAGGAAAGCGCGATGGCGGAGACGAGATTGCGGACCACCCTGTCCCCCGGGACGGGCGCGGCGTCGTAGAGGCGGTAGAGCAGGCCCGCCTCGGCCGTCCCGCTGACGCGGGGAGCGAGCTTGCCCTTGATCCCCAGGCCGAACTGATGGGACTTGGAGTGGCTCTGCTTGCCGGCGGAATAATGGATGAGTCCCCGGCGGTAGGAGAGATAGGTGGTGGTCTTGGGCCCGACGAGAAGCCCCGCCTTGAGCCCGGCGGAGACCTCATGGCGGTTGAGGGAGGAGGCCAGGGAGGGATTGAGGTACTTATGGTAAGCGTCCTCCGCCTCCACGGTGTACACGAAGAGCCGGCTTCGGGCGATGTCGAGCGTGAAGCCCACGTTGTTCTGGAACCGCTGTTCGCGCGTGACCGTTTCGCTGAAAGCCGGGTCCACGGTGCTCAGGTACTTCTCCGTCACGCCCCCCGTCACCCCGCGCAAACCGGTGTAGGCGTAGCCGACCTGCACGCCTTGGTGCACCGCGTTGTTGGCGCTGGGCTGCTGGGAATAATTGACGGCCCGGGCGTCATAAGAGGCGTCCATGGCGTGGCGGCGGTTGAACGGCAGGAGGAATTTGGAGCCGAGGTTGTGCGTGGTGATCCAAGAACCGAGCACCCCGCCGCCCGCCCTCGAGCCGTCGTCCTTGTCCGGAGGAACGAGGTAGATGTTCGAGTCATAGGTCATGTTCAGGTTGTAATAGGGGTGCATCTCCACGACGAGCTTGAGCTCGGGCCGCTTCATGGAGGCGAGCCTGTCCATCCCCCGGGCCAGCGCGCTCAAGGGATCCCAGCCCTCGGCCGGAGCCGGGACGGGAGGCGGAGCCGCGGCCTCGGGGACGGGGGCGGGGACCGGGACCGGGAGAGCGGGCGGCGGAGCCGGGGCGACGACGGGAGCGGGCACAACTGCGGCGGGAGCCGGGGGAGGAGCGCCCAAGGAGGAGAACTGGCCGGCCGGAATCCCGAGCCTCGTGCCGTCGGCGAAGGAGACGTCCACCATGCCTTCGGTGACCAGCAGAGAGGGCCCTCCGGCCGCGGCCACGGCGATGAAGCCGTCGCCGGTGTCCGCTCTCAACTCGGCGGAACCCAGCAGGATCATGGCCTCGCCCGAGACGACCTGCGTCTTCGCCCCGAAGGGGATGGTGAAGCCGGGTGAACCCGGCGCCAGATGCACGAGCTCGTCCCCTACGCGCAGGAGGAGGGCTTCCGAGAAGCCCACCACCCGTCCCCCCTCCGGGATGTTTTGCGCAAAAGAGGAGGCATGAAACAATAGCAACATTACTGCCGCAAGCGCGCAGAGGTAAGGAAGAGTCGGGCGGCCCGGCACCCTAGGCATGACCGGGCATTGTACTCTCTTTCTCATAATCCCTCAAGGGATTTCCCATCCCTGGGGATGACGATCTTCTGGCCGGACACCGGGTCCCCTCCCCTCTGGAGCCTGTCGCGATTGGCCTCGTAGATGTCGGCCCAGCGCTCCGGGCTCCCGTAGACTTTCTGAGCGATGCTCCGGAGCGTGTCCCCTTCCTGGGCTTCGTATATCCTCGAACCCGTGAAAGGCAAGGCGCGGGCGCGCACCGCGTGCTCGAGGGAATCCAGGCGTTTCTGGGCGCGTTCGGCCTCCTTCTGCGACCTCTCCGCCGCGACCTTGAACTTCTCGAGTTCCCGTTCCAGGCGCTGTACCTGCTCTCCGGGCGCGGCCGGAGCCCTCATGGCCCGGCCGGTCGCCGAGAATATCGACACCGGGGCGGACTGATCTTCGGACCTGGCGGAAGCCTGCGGCACAACAGCCGCAACGGCCGCCGGGCTCGGCGCCGCCTCGACCGCGGGCACGGAAGACGGCATGCGAGCGGCGGCCTGGGCCGCCGCTGGGTCCAGCGAAAGGCGCGCGACCGCCATGCTGGCCTTCCAGCCCGTCCCCGCCGGAGCGTGGACGGCCACTCTATGCACGGTGTTGAGGAGGCTCTCCGGCAGGGGCCTCAGCCGGCCCAAGTCCGTGGCGAAGGAGCCCTCACGCACCGCGACATAGCGGGACTCGTTCCAGATCTCATTGCCCCCGGACGACGCGTCCCAGATGCGGAATTCCAGGAGACAGGTCCCGTTGAGGGGACGGTCGCCGGCGTCCAGCACCCGCCCCTCGAAGCGCATCAGAGGCGAGGCGGACGCCTGCGAGGCGCACGCGGCAAGAAAGGCGACGAGCAATCTCATGATGTTCATCGGGCTGCCTCCCCCCCCTCGATACGCCGGACCCTGAAATCGGCCAAGCGGCGCTTGAGCAGGACGGGCTTGCCGTCCCTGCCGATCCAAAGATTCCGCCCGTCCCAGCCGATGCAGGAGAGCGGCTCGCCGCCCTCGTCGAGCTCGGCCAGGGAGTAGGCCGCGATGACGCGCAGGCGGTTGTCCAGCCGGTGCTGGTAGAGCACCCGCGTGTCCGCGTCCGCCGACCAGAAGAAGTTGGCGTCCTTATGGAGGGCCACGGGCGTCTTCCCGGCCGAGGGGTAGCTGGCCAGGACGGTGAGCTGCTCGTCGAGCTCGTGCTGGTAGATGCGGCCGGTGGCCGTGTCGCTCGACCAGAGGTAGCGCCCGTCGAAAAAGAGCCCGGCGGGCCGGGGTCCAGGACTCGGATAGGTCTCCTCCAGGGTGAGGCGCGGGTCCAAGCGCCGCTTCTGGATCGTCTTGGCCCAGGAGTCGCTGAGGAAGAGGTGCTCCGCGGTCGCGGTGAGCCCGCTGACATGGGTCTGAGGCAGGGACACCGAGCGCAGGGTCTTGAGCTCCTTGCCGATGAGCTCCGCCTCGTAGACCGTCTGCGTGAACCAGTCCGCGGCCCAGAGCCGCTTGCCCTTCCACTCCAGGGCCGAGGGGTGGGCGTAGGGGACGCCCACGGCGCGGCGGGGCTTGCGGCTCACGCTCGGCCAGAGCAGCGCCGCGGCGGCGACCAGCGCGGCCGCGAGCAGAAAGCGCACTGGGACGCGGGAGGGCCGGGGAGAGCTTCGCGGGCTCGCGCCCGCGGGTGCCGGGGACTCCGGGGCCGCGCCCGGGACGCCGCGCACCTTCTCCTCCAGGCGGCGGACCAGGGGGCCTTCCATGGGCGGGATCTTCCCGCTGAGGGCCCGCTCCACCGTCTCCACCAGCTCCTTGTTGCTGAAGGGCTTGGCGAGATAGCTGCTCGCGCCCAACTGCATGACCTGCACCGCGGAGTCCACGCTCCCGTAGCCGGTCACCATGATCACCGGGGTCCGCTCGTCCTTCTCCCGGATCCGCCGCAGGATCTGCACCCCGTCCATCCCGGGCAGGCGGATGTCGAGGAGCACCAGGTCCGCCCCGCGCTCCTCGAGGATGCGCAAGGCCGTGGGGCCGTCGCCCGCCTCGGTGATCTCGTGCCCCGCGCGTCCGAGGACGTTGGAGAGCGCCATCCGCATGTCCGATTCGTCGTCTACGAGCAGTATC
>CAYWAR010000317.1:0-3538 GCA_964455765.1 uncultured Elusimicrobia bacterium | reverse complement strand
TGGAGGACCACAATGTCATCGGCGGCCTGGGCAGCGCGGTCTGCGAGGCCGCGGCGCGCAAGGGCGCCGGCGTCCCGGTGATCCGCCTCGGCGTGAAGGATTTCGGCGAGTCGGGCACGGGGGAGGAGCTCTACGCCAAGTACGGCCTTTCCGCGGCGCACATCGCCGACGCCTGCATCCGCAACCCATGACCGAAGCGTTTGCGGCCAAACGCGAGGGAATGGTTGAGCCTTCCAGGCGAACACCATGAGAGCGGGAGCGCTCGCGCTCCTGCTCCTGAGGGCCTCCCTCGCCTGCGCCGAATCCGCGCCGGGCTATCTTCCCATCTTCGACGGGGGGATGAAGTCCGTCGGGCTCCAGCTCGGCGTAGCCAAGCCCACGCCCACCAACGGCGCCGATTCCCTCATCAAGTCGGGTCCGGCGGTCGGCATCCAATTCCTGAAATATCAACTGGATTGGGTCGGCCTCGGCCTGGAATTGGATTACCTCAAATTCGGCAAGAACGGCTATGCCTCGGCGGGGGGGGAGATCTCGGGCGAGGCCGCGGCCATGTCCCTATCCGCGCTGGTCCGCCTCAACATGCTCCAGGAGAGGTCCTGGACCCCCTACCTGCTCGGCGGCGCCGGCTACCACAGCTCCTCCCTCAAGCTCGCGGTCAAAAGCGCGCCCGGAGTGCAGACCTGCCTGAGCTTTGGGAGCGAGCAGAAATGCGGATCGGACCCGAGCCTCGAGCCCGCGATGAAGGGCCTGACCGTAACGGGCGGAGCGGGGATCGAGGCCTTCATCCTGCGCGGCATGAGCCTGGCCTTCGAAGCCCGCTTCCAGCAGTTCAGAAACGGATCGGACGCCGAGGGAGCCCTGGAATCCCTGTCCTATTTCTTCGGCGCCAGGTTCCTTTTCGGTCTGCAATGACGCTCAGCGAGAGACGGGGAACGCCGGAAGGAACACATTGAGGATGTCCTGGGGGCGGGCGGCCCTGCTCGCCGCCCTATTCGGACTGGCTTGGTGGCGGTGGGACGCGCGGGAGCTCTATCCCCTGCGCATCCTGGTCACGCTTCTGCACGAATTCGGACACGGCCTCGCCGCCCTGCTCTCGGGCGGGTCCATCGAGAGGATCACCGTCGACCCCGGAGCCGGGGGAGTCTGCTATACCCGGGGAGGCTGGCGCTGGCTCATACTCCCCTCCGGCTACCTGGGCTCCATGGCCGCCGGCTGCGCCATACTCTTCATCGCCGCCCGCACCCGCTGGGACCGCGCCCTGTCGATGTCCTTGGGGGTCGCGCTGGTCGCGGCGACGCTGCTCTATGTCCGCACGCCGGTGGGGCTCCTCTACGGCGTCGGGTCCGGACTCTTTCTGGCGGCCGCCGGCCGCCGGCTGGGGGAGGCGGTCAACGATCTTATCTTGAGCTTCATCGGGGCGAGCAGCTGTCTCTACGCGCTCTTGGACCTGCGCCACCTGCTCGGCCTGGGGAAAGGCGCCAACGACGCCGCGATGTTCTCCCGGGAGATATTCCCCCTGCCTCCCCTGGCGTGGGCGGCGCTTTGGTCCATCCTGGCCCTGGCCGCGCTGGCCTTCACGCTCAAGGCCTCGCTCTCCTCCGGAATGCGCGTGAAGGCGATGCGCATCGGCAAGGGCTCCTCCGACTCTCGCGTCGCTCCGTAGCAGACGACGTCCTTGCCGAACTTCTCGTTGAGTGCGTCCATGGTCTTGGCCAGGCGGTTGCCGCGCTCGTCCTCGAAGAGCGAGGGCGCGTGCAAGGCCTCGGGCACGAGGCCGGTCAGGGCCGCCCCCACCGCGTAGATCCGGCCCTCGGGCAGGCCCTTCCAAAGCTCCTTGAGCGCCGCGAGGAACACCAGGGTGTCCTGCGTCTCCATGAGCCCGCAGCGCGCCTTCCAGCCGCCGTCCCGGCTCATGAAGCGGACGAAGACCTCCAAGCCCGCGGCATAGAAGCCCTCGCGGCGCAGGCGCGCGGCGGCCTTGGCCGCGAGCTTCTTGGCCACGCGCAGAGCTCCCGGCTCGTGGCGCAGCTCCGGAGGAAGGACGTGGGAGTGGCTGATGGACTTCTGGACGGAGGCCTTCTCCTCCAGTTCCTCGCCCCGCAGCAAGCGCCACAACTCGGCTCCCACGACGCTGCCCCAGGCCCGGGCCAACTCCTTCTCGCTCAAGGCGCAGAGCCGCTCCATGGTGAAGATGCCCCGCCCCTCCAGACGCGCCTCCATCCGCGCGCCCACGCCGGGAAGGTCCCGGGGCTTGAGACGGTGCAGAGCGCCCGGCAGATCGCGCGGGAGTATCGTCGTGAGGCCATCGGGCTTCATCATGTCGGCGGCGATCTTGGCGAGATAGCGGTTGGGGGCCAGGCCTATGGAACAGGACAGGGTCGAACCCGCCTGCGCCCGGATCGCCGCCTTGACCTTGGCCGCCAAGGCCGCCGCGGCCGCGGGGCTCTGCTGGGAGCCCGTCAGGCGACAGGCGATCTCGTCGATCGAGCGGACGGAGTCGACCGGCACGCACGAGTCCACGGCCGCGACGATTCGGTGATGGTACTTGACGTAATGGGCATGGTTTCCCCGGACGAAGATCATCCCGGGGCAGAGGTTCCTGGCTTCCCGCACCAAAGTGCCCGTCTTCACGCCATAGGCCTTGCCTTCGTAGCTTACCGCGATGCAGCAGGTCGTGTCGGCGTGGAGCGGCACCACCGCCACCGGCTTACCGCGCAGAGCGGGGTCCATCTCCTGCTCCACCGAGGCGAAGTAGGAGTTCATGTCCACGTAGAGCCAGCGGACGAGCGTGGACGGGTCGCGGGGCGCGGGCATGCCCCATTCTAGCACGGCGACGCAGCGCAATGGCCGAGCGGCAAATCCTCCGGCCGACTCCGCTCGACGGGCGGGCGGGGCGCCTCCTCCATCGATTTCGCCCGCCGGCTCATGAAGAACATCAGGGAGAGCCTCTCCAAGACTTCCGGCGGGATGGAATTCCGCTCCGGGGGACGGGGCGCTTGGACCGGAGGGGGCGCGGGGGGCGCGAGAGGTGTCGACGCCTGGGCCCGCTTGCGGTTGAAGGGCTCCTTGCAGAAATCGCACCAGCCGCTCCCTTCGGGGCTCTCGAAGCCGCACGCCGGGCATTGGACGCTCACCGCGTGTATCCCTCGGCGGAGAACGCCGCGCGGATATGGCGGAGCTCGCCTCCCTGCAGAGCGATCACGTCGAAACGCAGAGGGGAGGAGACCCGCTCCCTCTCGAGATAAAAGAGGGCCGCCCGGACGATCCTCCTTCTCTTGCGGGCGTCCACCGCGTGCTCCGCCGGGCCGAAGGAGGCGCCGGAGCGGGCCTTGACCTCCACGAAGACGACCTCCTCCCCGTCGCGGACCACGAGGTCCAACTCTCCCAGGGGACAGCGCCAGCGGCGGGCGAGGACGCGGCAGCCGAGGGAGCGCAGATGCCTCTCCGCCTCCCGCTCCGCTTCCTCGCCGAACTCGCGAGCGGGGTTCACGCGGGGGCTCCCGCCCCTGCCCGGCGCACCGGAGCGAAGCTCCAGCGG
>CAYWAR010000316.1:0-3560 GCA_964455765.1 uncultured Elusimicrobia bacterium | reverse complement strand
TTGGGCCGTTGCAGCCCGGGAGGCGCAAACACGCTGCCCGGATTATTTCCCGCTCCGGGACGGCGCCCGCTGGGTGTTCGTCGACAGCCAGAGCGGCGGCGCCAACATGCGGCTCGATATCGCCCTTTCCCGGTCGAGTTCCACGGCGAACGCGGCCGGGGCGTATTTCGCCGGACGCGAGCGCTTCAAGGAGTACCGCCGCTCCTACGAGGTCGAGGATTTCATCCTTTGGGAGGGTGAACCCGCCGGTGAGCGCGCGCCCATCCTGAGGTATCCCTATCACGAGGGGCTCTCCTGGCAGGCGCGCCGGGGCGGGAAGCTCTTCACCTACCACATCGACGCGGCGGGCGTCTCGGTGAGCGTGAAGGCGGGTTCCTTCAGCGGCTGTCTCAAGGTCAAGTCCTCGGCCGCCGGGGATCCGGCCTGGGTCTTCGACTACTATTGCCCCGGGGTCGGGCGGGTCAAGACCACGGTCGGCGTGCCCGAGGGAGAGAACCCCAACACCGAATTGGCGGAGAGCTCCCTGCTCTCCGGCGCGCTCCGGGGCTCGACGGGCTCTCCGGTGAAGTGATAGGATAGCGCGGTGCGGGCGCTCTCACACTCCTCCATCCACCTGTATCTCGACTGTCCGCAGAAGTGGAAGCTCAAGTACGTCGACCGCCTGCCCGAGAAACCCAAGCATTTCTTCTCCTTCGGGAAATCCATGCACTCCGCCCTGGAGTTCCTCTACGGCGCGGCCACGCCGCCTCCTCCGAGCCTCGATAAGGTTCTGGCTTTTCTCCGGGACAACTGGATCAGCGAGGGCTTCTTCGGCGCGGAGCAGGAAGCGGAGTACAAGGCCGAGGGCGAGCGCATCCTGCGGGAGTACTACGGCAAGCACATCGAGCGGTTCAAGGTCCCCTTCTTCGTGGAGTACAAGTTCGACCTCAAGGTGGAGGGGGTGGCGGTGACCGGCTACGTGGACCGGGTGGATAAGACCGAGTCCGGCGGGCTGGCCATCGTCGACTACAAGACCGGCAAGGCCTTCGATCTCGACCGCGTCCGCGAGGACCCCCAGCTGACCATGTATCAGATGGCCTGCGAGGAGCTCCTGGGCATGCCGGTGGAGAGCCTCACCTTCTACCATCTCCCCTCGCAGACCCCGCTGAGCGTGCCGCGCCGGGAGGAGTCGCTCGTCAAGGACCTGCGCAAGACCATCGTGGAGGTGGCCGGCCGCATCCAAGGGGGGCTCTCCGAGCTCGACAAGGGCGCGGCCGCGGATGCGATCATCCCGCAATTCGAGCCCAAGCCCGAGGAGCGCAAGTGCGGCTGGTGCGATTTCAAGCCCCACTGCCCGGCCTGGCGCCACGCCTACGCCGCGCGCGAGGAGGCGCCGGCCGCGCCCGTGGCCAAGACCGAGGAGAAGCTCGCCAAGCTCGTGGACCGCTACGGCAAGCTGAAGGACGACTTGCGCGAGCGCGAGGCCAAGGCCGAGGAGCTCAAGGACCAGATCGTCGCGGCCCTGCGGGAGAAGGGCTATGTGCGGGCCTTCGGGGACGGCTACGAGGTGAGCCTGCACAGCGAGGAGAAGTGGGATTTCCACGACAAGCAGAAGGTGCTCGACGCGATCCAGCGGGCGGGGTTCTGGGACCGGATCATCTCCCCCTCCGCGCCCCTGGTGCAGAAGCTGATGGCGGCCTCCGACCTCCCCATGGACCTGCGCGACCGGCTCCAGCGGCTGGGGCAGAAGGCCGTGCACTCGGTGCTGCGCGTCAAGAAAGTCGAAGAGGAGGGATGATGGGCGACCTTAAACTGGTGCGGCTGGACCGGCGTCATATCGGGGACTTCGAGCGCCTCCTCGGGAGCAAGGAGTTCGGCGGCTGTTTCTGCGCCTTCTGGAACAACCCGGGATCCGAGTGGGAAGTCCGGTGCAAGGAGAGGCCCGTGGAGAATTTCGAGGACACGCGCCGCAGGGTCATCGCCGGAGAACAGCGGGGTTTCCTGGCCGTGCGGGAGATGGACGGGGCCGTGGTGGGCTGGACCGGCTCGGGCCCCAAGACCGCTTTCCCCGCGCTCCAGTCGCGTCCGGGCAGCCGCTTGGGACCCTGGGAGGACTCGGCGTGGGCCGTGGGCTGTCTGGCGGTGGGCTTCCCCTACCGGGGGCTGGGCTACTCCAAGCAGATCGTGGCCCTGCTCGTCGAGGAGGCCAGGTCCGCCGGGGCCAAGACGATCGAGGCCTATCCCGTGGATCCGGCCGGGGAGGACTCCGCCTGGCGGGGCCTTCGGCCCCTCTTCGAGGCCAATGGCTTCACGGTGGCAAACGCCGAACCCCTCTCCGACGGCGGCCCCCAGGCCCTGCGCATGGAGAGGAGCCTTTGAGCGGCCATGACGAGCGCGGCCGCGGCTGAGCGCCCTTCCCGTAGCGCCTGGGAGAAGGAGCCGTTCTGCCATCGCCAGCTCCAGACGCTCGCGCGCTGGCTCTTCACGGTCTACCATGACATCCGCGTGCACGGGGCCGAGCATGTCCCCGTCTCGGGACCGGTGATCATCGCCTCCAACCATCCCACCTATCTCGACGGCGCCTTTCTCATGGTGGGCCTGCGCCGCTCCGTCCGCTTCATGGCCTGGGAGAAGCCCTTCCGCCTCCCCCTCTTGGGCACGCTCATGCGCTCCTACGGCTCCATCCCGGTGGACATGAAGAAGCCGGGGCGAGGCTCCTTCGAGGCGGCGGTCAAGGTCCTGCGCGGCGGCGCGGCCTTCGGCATATTCCCCGAGGGCGGACGCACCAAGGGGCTCGCTCCCATGAATCCGTTCAAATCCGGGGTGGCGCGCCTGGCCATGATCACCGGCGCGCCCATCGTCCCGGCCACCATCGTAGGCGGGCGGCGCGTGTGGCGCAAGGGCGACCTCTTCCCCAAGCCCGGCCCGATCACGGTCTGCTTCCATCCCCCCATCCGCGTGGATTCCTCCCAACGCCTGCGCTGGCGCAGGGACAAGACGCTCGAGAAGGAGATCGTGACGGACCTCATCGAGATGATGCACCGCAAGCTCCTTCCCGCCCTGCGCAAGGAGGAGCGCGTCGACCGCCTTCTCGATGGCCCCCCGCAGCCTCCGGCCGCGGCCATCGAGGGCATCCCGCTCTATTTCCTCCTCCTCAGCTACCTGATGCTGCCCTTCGATTCCTGGGTCCATCACGCCCGCCCCGCGGCCTATTGGGTCGCGGGCTATGCCGCGGCGCTCTCCGTGGAGCTCTTCCTGGAGGTGCGGGGCCTTTGGGTGAAATGGCTGAGGAACCTGCTCCCGTGGATCGTGCTCCTCGGCATGGCTTTCCAGCGCATGAACGCGGGCCACGCGCCCATCCGGGCCGCCTCCGGGGCCGCGCTCGCGGTGTTCGTGGTCTGGATGCAGATATTCCGCTTCCCGGCCTACCGCCGCCTGAGGACGCCCCTGCTCATCGCGGGCTACGGCGGTTGGCTCGTCGACCTGCTTCGGAGCGTACCCTGATGGAATGCGTTATCGCTTTAGATCAGGGCTCCTCCTCCTCGCGGGCCCTGGCCATCGACTCCCGCGGGCGGGTCGCG
>CAYWAR010000315.1:2982-3567 GCA_964455765.1 uncultured Elusimicrobia bacterium | reverse complement strand
GGAGCACACGCTCATCCTGGCCGGGCCGGGCGAGAGGCTGGAGCTCACCCATCGCGCCCACTCCAGGGAGGTCTTCGCCCGCGGAGCGCTGTTGGCCGCCTCCTGGCTCCTCGGGCGCAAGCCCGGGCTCTACTCCATGAACGACGTGCTCGGTTTATGACCCTCGATAGGGCACTGCGCTTCTTCAACGAGATCTTCGGAGACGACGACCCCGAGGAAGCTTTCTACGACCCCGTCCATCTGGGCGCGGCCGTGATCGTGACCCTGGCGGTCATCGGCTGTCTCTACTGGCTGCTCTGGACGCTTCTCGTCTATGAAGGCGGCCTCTTCGTGAAGCTCCGGGCGCTCTTCCAGCTCCTTTTTACCTCCAAGACGCTCCAGGAACTGGGCTGGGAGGGCTCCCACGCCATGGGCGCCTTCGAGGGAGTGTTCGGCAACCTCGCGGCCCTGCTCCTCTCCCTGGCGGCGCTCGCGGCCCTGCACAGGCTCTACCATGAGGCAGCGCGCAAGCGCCGGTCCCCCTAAATCCCCTGGATCGCGGGCACACCCCCACCGGGTGTAGGGGGGCCCGGCAGCTAATTTCAC
>CAYWAR010000315.1:0-2972 GCA_964455765.1 uncultured Elusimicrobia bacterium | reverse complement strand
AAACCCCGTGCAGCGCCTCAACGCCTAATGGGTTCGGCGCGATCCAGGAAGCATATCTGCCTCATCGGCCTGGGCTCGAACCTGGGCGCGCGCGAGTCCAACATCCGCTTCGCCGTCGAGCGCATACGCCGCCTGCCCTCCACGGAACTCCTGGGAATCTCCGCCCTGCACCGGACCAAGGCCGTGGGGCCCGGCCGGCAGCCCGACTACTTCAACGCGGCCGTGCGCATCCGCACCGGCTTGAGCCCCATGGGACTGCTTATCGAGCTCAAGCGCATCGAGGCGCTCCGGGGACGGAGGTCGGGCAAGCGCTGGCGGCCCCGCGTCCTCGACTGCGACCTCCTCTTCCACGGACGCGCGCGGCTCAAACGCCGCTTCATCACCGTTCCCCATCCCCGGGCCTTGGGCCGGGCCTTCGTCCTGGCCCCGCTCTGCGACCTCGGCCCCGGCTGGGTCCCCCCCCTCTCCCCCCGGCTGAGCGTCGGCGCGCGGCTCGTTCTCCTCTCGCGCCGCCCCCGGACGGCTCAGGCCCCGTACGGGGGGAGCGCGCGGCTCATCCGGTCTTTATGCCGCTCCCGGGAAAATGTTAGAGTCCCTCAATGAGCGTTCCCGACAAGGTCACCACCTCCAAGCTCCTCGAGATGAAGCAGAAGGGCCGCCGCATCGCGGCCCTCACCGCCTACGACGCCCCCGGCGCCGCCATCCTCGAGGAAGCCGGGGTGGACGTCATCCTGGTCGGCGACTCGGTGGGCAACGTCCGCCTCGGCTATGAGAACACCCTGCCCGTGACCGTGGAGCAGATGCTCCACCACACGGCCGCGGCGCGCCGCGCGGTGCGCCGGGCCATGCTCGTGGCCGACATGCCCTATCTCTCCTATGAACTCGACGCTAAGGAAGCCCTGCGCCACGCCGGCCGCCTGATCAAGGAGGGCGGGGCCGAGGCCGTGAAGCTCGAAGGCGGCATCGAGGTCGCCCCGGTCATCAAGGAGCTTCTGCGCGTCAATATCCCCGTCATGGGCCATCTCGGGCTGACCCCGCAGGCCGTCAACCGCATCGGGGGCTACAAGGTCCAGGGCAGGCGCCCCCAGGAGGCGGAGAAGCTGGTGACCGACGCCCGCATCCTGGAGGGAGCCGGGGTCTTCGCCATCGTCCTGGAATGCGTGCCCGCCGAACTCGCCCGCGAGGTGACGCGCAAGGTGGCGGTGCCCACCATCGGCATCGGCGCGGGCCCGGGCTGCGACGGGCAGATCCTCGTCCTAGACGACATGCTGGGGCTCTCCTCGGCTCCGGCCCCCAAGTTCGTCAAACGCTACGCCGACCTCCGGGCGGCCATGCTGGACGCCGTGCGCCGCTACGCGGAGGAGGTCCGGGGGGAGAGCTTTCCCGGGCCCGAGCACAGCTACGCCGCGGCGGCCAAGACCAACACGCATTGACCTGGCTCTGGCTCCTCCTTTCCCTGGCGGTCCTCTACGCCGCGGTCACCTGGTGGGGCTCCGACGTCCTCTTCCATCCCCCCAAGATGCTCCCCAACGAGGTCTGGCCCGAGCAGTTCGGCCTCGCTTATGAGAAGGTCTCCTTCCGATCCTCCGACGGCCTGACGCTCGCGGGCTGGCTCATCCCGTGCAAGACTCCCACCGGGCGCACCCTCTTCCTGTGCCACGGCTGGGGCGACAATAAAGGCGACCTGCTCAAGCGCGTGCATCCCCTCGCCCGGGACTTCAACCTGTTCCTATTCGATTTCCGTTCGCATGGAGAGAGCCAGGGCAATCGGACCACGCTGGGGATGGAGGAGGGCCGCGATTTCGAATCGGCCCTGGAATTCCTCAAGGGGGCCCGCCCGGAGTGGACGCGGCGCATGGGCTTGTTCGGGCTTTCCATGGGGGCGGCCATGGCCGTGCGCGGCATGGCCGAGCATCCGGATTTCTCCTGCGCGCTCTTCGAGGCCCCTTTCGTCTCCTTCAGCCGGGTGGTGGCCCAGTTCACCCGCAACAATTTCCGCCTTCCTTTCTTCCCCTTCGCCTATTTCACGATCAAGGTCATCGGTTGGCGCGTGGGCGCGGACCCCGACGCCTCCAGCCCCATCCTCTGCGCCCCCCGGCTCCCCGCCAAGCCCTCGCTCTTCATCGCCGGGGAACTCGACAGGCTCATGCCCCCCTCCGAGGTGCGCTTCCTCTTCGAGGCCGCGGCGGAGCCCAAGGAGTACTGGCTGGTCCCGAAGGCCGAGCACGGCAAATGCTGGGAAGCCGGCGGGGAAACCTACCAGCGCAGGCTCAAAGAGTTCTTCGACAAGAACATATGAGAGTGGTGAGCTCTCCCCGGGCCATGGCCCGGCTCTCCGAAAGCTGGCGGCGCAAGGGGCTCTCCGTGGGCTTCGTCCCCACCCTGGGAGCTTTGCATGAGGGCCACCTCTCCCTCCTCTCCCGGGCGCGCAGGGAGAACCGGATCGCCGCGGCCTCGGTGTTCGTCAACCCTCTCCAGTTCGGGCCGAAGGAGGACTTCACTCGCTACCCCCGCCCCTTCGCCCGGGACGGCGCCCTGTGCCGGAAGGCGGGGGCCGATGTCCTCTACCACCCCTCCGCCGCGGACATGTACCCCCCGGGCTTCTGCACCCGCGTCAGCGTGGAGGGGCTCTCCGATCTGCTCTGCGGAGAATTCCGGCCCGGCCATTTCCAAGGGGTGGCCACCGTGGTGCTCAAGCTGCTCGAGGCCGTCGGGCCGAGCCGCCTCTACCTGGGCGAGAAGGATTTCCAGCAGTTGACCCTGCTTCGCCGCATGGTCCTGGACCTGGGCCTGCCGGTCGAGGTCGTCGGCTGTCCCACCGTCCGGGAAAACGACGGGCTCGCGCTTTCCAGCCGCAACGCGTATCTCTCCCGGGAGGAGAGAGCCGCGGCGCCCGGGCTTTATCGCGCGCTTTGCGCCGGAGCGCAAGCCGCGCGCGCCCGCGGCGCCGCCGCGGGCGCCGTGCTCAAGGC
>CAYWAR010000314.1:0-3578 GCA_964455765.1 uncultured Elusimicrobia bacterium | reverse complement strand
CGTAACCAGGTCGCGGCAGACGATGCCCCGGGCCCGCCCATGGACCACGACCACGTCCATCATCTCGCGCCGGGGGAAGACCTGGACGTTCCCGGCCTTCACCTGGCGCATGAGCGAGCCGTAGGCGCCCAGGAGCAGCTGCTGGCCCGTCTGTCCCCGGCAGTAGAAGGTCCTGGAGACCTGCGCGCCGCCGAAAGAGCGGTTATCGAGGAGCCCGCCGTACTCCCGGGCGAAAGGCACGCCCTGCCCCACGCAATGGTCGATGATGGCGTTGGAGACCTGGGCCAGGCGGTAGACGTTCCCCTCCCGCGCCCGATAATCTCCGCCCTTGAGCGTGTCGTAGAAGAGGCGCCAGACGCTGTCGCCGTCGTTGGGGTAGTTCTTCGCCGCGTTGATGCCGCCCTGCGCCGCGATGGAGTGGGCCCTGCGGGGGCTGTCCTGGATGCAGAAGACCTTGACCTTGTAGCCCAACTCGGCCAAGGCCGAGGCGGCCGAGGCGCCGGCCAGGCCCGTTCCCACGACGATCACTTCGAATTTCCGCTTGTTGGCCGGGTTGACGAGCTTCATCTCGAAGCGGTGCTTGTCCCATTTCTTCTCGAGGGGGCCGGAGGGGATCTTGGAATCCATTGTCATGTGAGTGCTCAGCCTCCGATGAAGTGGGACCAGAGCGGGAGTATGCCCAGACCCAGGGAGCAGGCCAGGGCGAAGAAGACGCCGGCCGCCTTGATCAGCGGCGTATAGCGGGGATGGTTGACTCCGAGGGTCTGGAACGCGCTCTGAAACCCGTGGCTCAGGTGAAGGCCGAGGAAGGCCATGGCCAGGACGTAGAACCCCGCGTACATGCCGTTCTGGAACCACTCCATGACGAGCCCGAAGAGTCCGCCGGGGCCATCATCCTCCCCGAAGCGGAAAGTCCAGACGTGGACGATGAGGAAGACGAGGGTGAAGAGCCCGGTGTACTTCATGGTCGCGGAGCCGGGCGTGCGCCCGCCGGCCGAGACCCGCGCGTCATACGCCTCGGGGCGGGCGTTATAGTTGCGCCAACTGACGAAAAGGCCCAGGGCGATGTGGAGCAGGAACAGCGCGGCCAAAGCGACCTCGGCGACCGGCAGGAGGGGGTTCTCGGTGAGCAGTTCGGCATAGTGGTTGAAGGCATCCATCCCCCTGAGCAGGAGGAGGTTTCCGGCCAGATGCGCCGTGAGGAAGCCGCACAGAAGAAGGCCGCTGAGCGCGACCAATTGCTTCTTGCCGATGGATGAGGAGAGATAATCGATAAGGCTTTGCATTATAAAACTCCAGGGATTTGCCGCTGAAATTATTTCTCATGCTACATTTTTTCCATACACGCCTCAATCGTCCCCCGGCGATATTATTGTAAAGTCTACGCGCCTGCGCCGCGGGCGCGGCGAACGGCATGAGAACCATCCCATCCCGGCGGATACGGACCACGGCGTACGAGCGAAACTCGGTCGGCCGCGCCCTGACGCACCTCGGAAGCGGCACTTCCTCGCCGTATGGCTCGGTCGGCCGCGCCCTGACGCACCTCGGAAGCGGCACTTCCTCGCCGTATGGCTCGGTCGCCGTGCTGGTCAGCGGAGGCATCGAGAGCGCGGCCATGCTCCAGCGCCTCGGTCTGAGCCACGGAGCCCTTTACCCCATCTATGTCCGCGCCGGTTTCCTCTGGGAGAGGGCCGAACTCCATTGGCTGCGCCGCTTGCTCAGGGCCCTGCGCCGGCCGGCGCTCAAACCCCTGGCCTGCCTGGAGCTTCCGGCGGGAGACTGTTATCCTGCCGGCCATTGGAGCCTGAGCGGACGCCGCGTCCCGGACGCGCGGAGCAGGGATGAGGCCGTCTACCTTCCGGGACGCAACGCTCTCCTCCTGGCGAAAGCCGCGACATTCTGCGCCGGGAGAGGGATCGGCTCCATCGCCCTAGGCGTACTCTCGACCAATCCCTTCCCGGACGGGAGCCCCCGCTTCCTGCGCCTCATGGCCCGCGCGCTATCCGCCGGGCTGGGCGTCCCCCTGCGTGTCATCGCTCCCCTGGCGGGGCTGGACAAGGCCCGGGTCATCCGCGCATCGGGGGATCTGCCTTGGGAACTGACCTTCTCATGCATCAGGCCGAAGGGATTGCGGCACTGCGGGCGGTGCAACAAATGCGCCGAGAGGAACGCGGGGCTGGCCGCAGCCCGTTTAAGGTAAGGAGACTTCCTGGCCTTCCGCCGCGGCGAAAAGCTCCAGCTTCGACCCGGCCTCGCCCGCCATGGCTTTCGCCTGCGCCAGGACCGCGTCGACGTCGTCATCGGAGCGGGTCGGATCGTGGTGGAATAGGGCGAGCTTCTTGACCTCTGCCGCCATCCCCAAGGCCACGCTGTCGCGCCAGCGGCTGTGGCCCCAGCCGCGCTTGAGTTTGTAGTCCTCGTCGTTGTACTGGGAATCGCAGATCACGAGGTCCGCTTCGCGGCAGAAATCCGCCACGGTCCGGTCCTGGCCGGTAAAGTAATCGCGCGTGTCGCCCTGCGCGGCGTGGCATTCATGGTCGGTCAGATAGACCACGCTCGATCCCGGAAAGTCGAAGCGGTACGCCATGTCGACGCCGGGATGGTTGGTGAAGAGCGTGCGCACCTTGACTCCGGAGGCGTCGAAGGGGCCTTGCCCCGAGATGAAGCTCATGGCCGAGGGCATGTCGTCGACCTCCACGGGGAAGTAGGCGTGCCCCATCTGGCCCCGGAATATCCTCTCGAAGTCCGCCCCCACCCCGGGCGCGCTGTAGATGCGCAGGCGGTTCTTTGGCTGATAGGCGGGGACGAAGAAGGGGAACCCCTGGATGTGGTCCCAGTGGGTGTGGGTGATGAAGAGGTCCAGATCGATGGGTTTCTGGCCGAACTCGCGCAAGAGCGCCACTCCCAACTCGCGCAAGCCCGTGCCCGCGTCGCAGACGATGACGCTGCCCCCGCCGCGCAATTCCACGCAGGAGGTGTTCCCCCCGTATCGCACGGTCTTGGCCCCGGGCGTGGGGATGGAGCCCCGGGTCCCCCAGAACCGGACGGCGACCCCGGAGGGGTCCCGTACTTCGCCCCCTGAGGGAGTGCCTTGGGGCGAATGCGCGGCGATGCTCACGCCCTTGGGGCCTCGGGCGAGCCGTTCTTCGCTTCGCCGATAAGCCCCCGGACCGCGTCGAGGAGTTGGGACGCGCTGTAGGGTTTGACCAGGTAGGAATCCGCGCCCAGGCCCAGAGCGGCCTTCTTGTCGACCGCATAGGACTTCCCGGAGGAAATCATGATCTTCACGGCTTGGAGCGCCTGGTCCTGGCGCAGGGTCCGGCAGACCTCGAAACCGTGCATGTCGGGCATCAGGAGGTCGAGGATGATGAGGTCGGGCTTGATGCGCTTGGCCTCATCACAGCCGCGCTTGCCGTCGAAGGCCGAGGAAACCTCGTAGCCTTCGCTCTGGAGGCAGTCGGTGAGGAACTCGACGATGGATTGGTCGTCGTCCAC
The DNA here is from genome assembly GCA_964455765.1 of uncultured Elusimicrobia bacterium. GTDB lineage: Bacteria > Elusimicrobiota > Elusimicrobia > UBA1565 > UBA1565 > CAYHRV01. The sequence goes on along the minus strand of CAYWAR010000314.1, from coordinate 83 downwards.
GATGAGGATGATCTTCTTCATGGGGGGAGGGAGACCGCCGTATTATGCAAAATAGCGGCCGGATAGGGAAGCCTTACCGTCGC
>CAYWAR010000313.1:0-3581 GCA_964455765.1 uncultured Elusimicrobia bacterium | reverse complement strand
GCGTATCCCGAGGCCGCCTAACTGCCGCTCGGTCTCGGTCTTGAAGGCCTTGTGCAGCTCGGGGTCCATGAACTGGGAGAAGGGGTCGAGGGTCTTGACCATGCCGGAGGCGGCGCCGTGGATGAGCTTGGTGGCCTCCACCTCCTCGACGTAGTTGTCCCGGATGTAATCCAGGATGTCCACCAAGATCTTCAACTGCTCGTAGGTCCGGTCCACGCCGGCCTGGGCGCGCGGCAGCCACCAGAGGCCCAACGCCGACACCGCCGTGACGGCGAGCCCAGCGAAAACACGATTCCTGCGTTTTGCCATGATGATCAAGCCTCCCGATGATATCCCGTCGCTATTTCAAAAGGGGCAGGGGGTCCACCGCGGATTGCCCCTCCCGGACCTCGAAATACAGCACGGCTTTGCCCCCGGCAGGCGCCGACACCGACGCCAGCTCCGTCTGGACGCCCACCTGATCGCCTTTGCGGGAACGGACCCGGTCGAGCTGGCCGTAGACCGCGTAAAAGCCCCCCTCATGGTCGACGACCACCACGTTGCCGTAGGACCGGAACGGCCCGGCGAAGAGCACCTTCCCTTTGGCCACCGGCCGCACGGCGGCGCCGGAGGGCACGGCGATCTTGATCCCGTTCTGGATCGTCCAAGTGTCGAGCTCCTCCACCCGCGCGCGCCCGAAGAATCCGACCACCTTCCCTTCCACCGGCCAGGGCAGGGAATGCCTCGGCACGGACTGGACCCGGACCCCGCGCGCGGAGACGGTGCGCCTGCGCTCCATGTCCTTGATCATGCTCGCCAGGGCCTTGGCCGACTCCTCGAGCTCCTGCATCTCGCGCAGGGTGCGCGACACCTTCTCTCCCGTCTCCCGGGCGATGTCCTGCTTGCGCCGATAGAGCCCTTCCTGGCGCTCGATCTCGGCCTCGGTGCGCGTCTCCTTCTCGTGGAGGCGGTGCTCCTGGCGCCGGGCCTCCTCGCGCAGGCCCGCGGTCATGGACTCGGTCTTCCCCATCCCGCCCAGCAGGCGCACGCGGCCGCGCATGGCCGAGCGCCGGAAAGCCTCCCGCCAGATGTCCTGGCGGCCGTAGAGCGCCTCGCGCGAGCCCACCTGGCGCGAATAGCCGAGCACTTCCTCGGCCAAGGCCCGGCGTCCGACGTCCTTGGCGGAGCGCAGCGAGCTCAGCCACTGCGAGAACCGCGTCTCCCTCTGCGCGGCCTCCTGCTTGCGGCCCTTGATCTCGCGCAAAAGCCTGTGCGTCTTCTGCTTCTCATCGAGGAGCACCGAGATGTCCTTCTGAGTCTCCGCCTGGAGCTTCTGGAAGGATTCGACCTCCTTCTTCTTCTCCTCCAGCCGTTCCTGTATCCGCTTGAGCTCCTTCTGCCGCGCCGGGGCGCAGAGCCCCGCCGCGGCGCAGGCGAGGAGGAGGACGCACGAGAGCCCGGCGAACCTCATCCCTTCGAGCGTTCCTGGAGCATCCACCCCGAAGCCGCGCCGGCCAGCAGCAGGCCGGCCTGGGCCGCGGCGGGCGGCCAGGCCCGCAGGGCGTCGCGGCGCTGGAGCGGCAGGGCCAGCAAAGCGACCAGGAACATCCCGGCCCCGGCCCCGGCCCCGGCGGCGGCCGCCCCCCGCGCGGCCGAGGCGTCCCATGCCCCCCGTTCCCGCCTCAGCCACAGGAAGGAGGAGAACGCGAAGAGCAGGGCCCCGGCGGCCAGCGCCAGGGAGAGCGAGAGCAGTCCGCGGTAGAAGCGCATCTGCAATATCGCGCGCGCCTGAAGAGGCTTGTATTCGATGTCCCCCAGCTCGGGGATGGTCTCCGCCTCGCGCATCCAGTCCGGGAGCCTCCCCAGGCCGCGCTCGTCGAGCTCCACCTCCACCGCGCCCGGCAGGGGGTTCTCCCCCAGGAAGGCCACCGAGCGGGCCAGATCCGGGTCCTGCGCGAGCTCCTCGAGGCTGTCGGCGGTGGAGACGAAACGCACCGCGCTCGTCCCCTCGATCGCCCTGAGCTTCTCCTCGGCCACGGTGCGCCGGACCTCGTCGACTCCCCGGTCCAGGAAGGCCACGACCCGGAAATCCCGGCGGAGCCAGCCGTCGACTGCCGCGCAATGCGCGTGCAGGAGGAGCAGGGATTGCCCCAGCACTCCGGCGGCGGTTGCGACCAGGAAAATGACCCGCAAGGGATTACCGGGACCGGGCGAACGCCGTCCCTGCCAGGGAAAGCGTCAGCAGGACGGCGAGGAGGAAGAGGACCGGGTTCTTGGAGGCCGCGTGAGAGAGGAAGCTTCCCGAGGAGCGCTTGGCGGGCGCGGCGGCCTGGGCGGGGACCGAGTCCGGGGAAGGGACGACCTTGACCACCGAGGGGTCCCCCATCACCTTCGCGATGTTGGACACCGGGACCTGCCCGGAGACGATGATCACCATCCGGCTCGTGCCCGGGATGGTCTGGTAGCCGATCACCTTGCGGACCTCGAAGCCCGAGCGCAGGGCCAGGCGCGAGGCCGCGGCGGAAAGCACCGCGCTCGGGGAGGAGCCGGTCGGGATGCTCAGGCCCACGAGCAATTCGGTGCGGGCTCCCTCCGAGTCCGGCCGAGAGGAGCGGTGCACCTGCATGCGATGGACTCCCGGCCCCAGGACTTCCGCGAGCCGGTGTGGGGGCACCCAGCCGCGGAGCATGACCCGGGTCTTGGCCTCGTCGGAGAAAGCGGGGGTGAACTTCTCATCCGGCCGGAATCCCGAGCGCTGGGTCAAGGAGGCCACCGCGTCGCGCAGAGTCCCGGAGAGCTCGAGCTCCAGGCTGAGGAAGAGGCCCTCGGAGGGGTCCGCTTCCGGCCGGAGGCGGCTGACCAGGTCCGGACCCGACACGCCGGACCCGACCGCCTTGGCGTCCTCGCCGAGGATGTGGCTCTCGTAATCCGCCCGGCCGTTCATCTTCGCCTGCTCCAGAGGCATGTCGCCGGCCTTGGAGCCCGGCATGAGGAGCGGAGCGCTGAGCCCGGCCCAGAGGGAATAGCGCATGGGGTCCACCGCGGCCATGGCGTCGCGCATGGGCTCATCGGCGCCTGGGACGGAGCCCTCGGGCAGGGAGGAAGCGGGCGCGGAAGCCGCGGACTCTTCCTTGGGGGTCACGGCGGGAGCGGGAGTCTCGCCCTCCTGGGCGGGCCTGCGCGGGCCCGGCCAGGCGCGCACGGCGCCCGTGCCCCAGGCCGGCGTCGCTCGCACGGCCGAGGAAAGCGTGGAGGGACCGGAAGGCCGGACAGCCGGAGCGGCGGCGCCGCTGGAAGTCTCCCGCTTTCCGCCGTCCCTTTCAGGGCCGGGATTTTCGGCCGGGGCTTTTCCGGCGCCAAGCCCTCATGGATGAGGCGCTCTCGCGCATGCGCCGGGGCCCCCTTCCCGCCGCCGTCATATGCGGCCTCGCGGGCATCGGGAAGACCTCGCTGTTGTCCCAGGCGGCTTGTGAGTTGCGGCCGGACTTCGACCGCGCCCTCCTCTTAAACCTCTCGGGCCCGGCCGGAGTGGAGCCGGCCTACGTTCTCGAGGAGATCAACGCCTACCTGCGCCGATACCCCGCCCGGAAGGAGAAGGCGAG
>CAYWAR010000312.1:0-3612 GCA_964455765.1 uncultured Elusimicrobia bacterium | reverse complement strand
AGAGCTCGGCGGCGGCGAAGGATCCGCCGGCCAAGAAGCCGCGGAAAGCCCCGGTCAAGAAACGCAGGGTCGTCGAGGAGGAGGAAGACGGGGACGAGTGAGGCCGGGGAGTTCCCGAGCGGCTCAGCGTCCGCGCGAGTCCCTCTCGGCCGGCCTCGAGGCCGTTCGCAGGGCGGCGATGAGTTCCCGGGTCGAGGAGTAGCGCCGGGCGGGGTCCGGGGCCAGCCCCTTGCGCAGCGCGGCGTCGAGCCGGGCGGGCAGGGCGGGAGAGCCTTCCGGTGAGGGAGGCAAGGCGAGACGCCGCTTCTGTTCGACGGTGTCGGGCCCCGGGAACGGGGTCCTCCCCGTCAGAAGAGAGAAAGCGGTGGCCGCCAGTCCATAGACGTCCGCGGCCTTGCCCGGGGGGCTCTCTTGCTTGTCGGCGGCACAGGAAGAACCGATCCCCGGGAGCCGGCCGGCCGCCTCCGAAGGCAACAAGGTATTGGAAGGGCAGGTCGAGCAAGGATGCTCCGGCGCCTGATAGGCCGGGTCGCCGCCGCAGGGGAGCCCCAGGGCGTCTATTTGGAGCGAGCCATCCGGGGAGAGATGGAGATTCGCCGGGCAGAGGGAGCCATGGGAGAGCCCTTTCGAATGCAGGGCCTCCAGCGCCGCGGCGGCGCGCTCGAGGAGGTCCATCGTCGACGCCAAGGAAGCGCGCGCCCCTGCGCCCAGGAGCTCCCTCACCGGCCTGCCTCGCGGCGCCTCCAGGATGAGGCCCAGACGGTTCCCCTCTTGGAGCACGAGGAGCATGCGCGGAAAGGAAGGCTCCGAGAGGGCGGCGGCCTTGCGGGCCCACTGCGCGATCGAACGGACGCGGGACTCCGATGCGCCGCTCGAAGGGTCGAGGACCCAGACGCGCGCTGGAGAGCCGTTCTGAAGGTCGACCCCCTCATGGAGCGTCCCCAGGGGGTTCTTCCCCAAAGCCCGGTCGAGGCGGAAGCGGTCCGCGAAAACAAGCACGCCCCCTCCCGGCCGGCCCAGGCCGCCCGTGCGGCGGCTGGAGCGAAGCTTGAGGAAGAGGAGCGCGAGAAGCGCCGCCGAGGAGAGTCCGCCGGCCGCGCAGCCTCCGATCCGCCGGCGCCGGCGCGCCAGCGCCGCGTCGAAGGCCGCCTGCTCCTCGTTGAGAGTTTGCTCGACCCCCCGGACCAAAGGGTCCACGCTCCGGGAATACTCCCGGGCCGGATCGACATTGGCGACCTTCTCGGCGATCCTCTCGGCCCCCTTCCCTTCGATCTGGAACCGGATGAACGCGTTGGCGAAGGAGAGGTTCTCGTATTCGCTCAAGTGGCCGCGGAATACCTCGATGTGGTCGCGGACCTCCGCGAGGACCTTTTCCAGCTCGCGGCGCAAAGGCTCGCGGCGCTCGAGGCTCCGGCGAGGCGGGATCCACGGGCCTTCGTATTCCCGGCGCAGGGCTTCCAACTCCCTCTGGAGGGCTAGGACCCGGGGACGCAGGGCTTCGACGGCCTCGCGCTCCCTCTCCAGTATGGCGACGAGCTTCGCTTGAACGGTCGATGGCGGGGGAGTCTTGAACCCGGAGGAAAGGGGCGCCTGCGCCTCGGCTTGGAGCGTCCCCAGGAAGAATAACAGACGAAGGATCGGCATCTATCTATCCGGACGAAGACAATCGGCGATGGAGCAGAGTCTCCGGGCGAAGCGCATGGCTATTTTTTGAAGGCGAGCATGAGCCCGTCGCGGACGGTGAGCAGGACGGCCTCCACGCGCCGGTCGCGCCGTACGCGGGCGGCGAAAGCGCGCAGGGCCCGGTCGCTCGCGTCGCGGGGCTTGAGCACGCGCCCGCTCCAAAGGACGTTGTCGGCAACGATGAGCCCTCCGCGGCGCATCTTCGGCACCACCGCTTCCCAGTATCTCCCGTAGTTGGTCTTGTCGGCGTCGATGAAGGCCAAGTCGAAGCCGCCCTTGAGCGTCCGCAGGGTCTTCAGCGCGGGTCCCAGCCTCAGCTCGATCTTGCGTCCATGGGGGCTTTTCGCCCAGTAGCGGCGCGCCATGGCGGTCGCCTCGGGGTCTATGTCGCAGGTGACGAGCCTCCCGCCGGGGGGCAGCCCTTCGGCCATGATCAAGGCGCTGTATCCGGTGAAAGTCCCCAGCTCCAGCACGCGCCGGGCGCGGCTCAGGCGCACGAGAAGACGCAGGAAAACCCCTTCGACCCGGCCTACCTGCATCTGCGGGAGGTCCATCTTGGCGAAAGTCTCGCGGGCGAGTTCCTTGAGCAGGGCTGACTCGGGCGCGCTGTGGGCGGCCGCGTAGGCGTCGATGAGGGCCGGAACGAGGGTCAGCATGGGGGTTTCTCCTTGGCGCGTTCCCGGCGGCGCGCCTTGCGCTTGCGCAGGCGCTCGAATCCCTTGAGGCGTTCGGAGGTCTCCGGGGAGAGGCGCATCTCGACGCGGTCCACCAGCTCCCGCAGGGCGAGGAAGCGGTTGAGGCTGCGCCGCCGCTCCCGGTGGCATCGCACCACCAGGCCCATGGGCGCGTAGCGCAGGAGCACTTGGTTGGAGGTCTTCTGCACCTTCTGTCCGCCCTTTCCCCCTCCCCGGGAAAAGCTTTCCGAGATCAGGGAGAGGTCGATGCCCAGGCGGACGATCCTCGCGCGCAGAGCGAGGATCTTCTCCGGTGAAACCTCCGCCAGTTCGGAGAGGATCAGATTTTCACCGCGTTAAGGAACTTGGCGCTCTCCTCCGGCACCGAGGTGTTGATGAACATCCCCGAGCCCAGCTCGAAGCCCGCCGCTTTCCCCAGGCGCACGACCAGGCTCAGGTACCAGTGGAAGCACTCCGGCGTCCCACGGTCGAGCGGCGCGGACTGGATGATGAAGTTGTAGTCGGGGTTGCCGAGGCCCTCGTGCACTTTCCTCAGGAGAGTCCTCAGCACCGAGGCCAGGTCGGCCAGCTCCTCGGGAGCGGCGTCCTCGAAGCTCGCCTGATGGCGCTTGGGGAGGATCCAGAGGTGGAAGGGCGAGAGAGCCGCGTAGAGGATGAAGGCCGTGAAATGCTTGGAGTCGGCCACGACGCGCTCTCCCTGCCGCTTCTCCTCCTCGATCATGCGGCAGAAGACGCAGGCGGCGTTCTGGTCGAAGTATTTCTGTGCCTCGTCCATGCGGTGGCGGATGTTGGCGGGCACCACGCAGGAGCCCACGATCTGGGAGTGCGGATGCTCGAGCGATGTCCCCGCGCCCTGGCCGTGGTTCTTGAAGGGCAGGACCAAGGCCATCCGGCCGGTCTCGGAGAATACGCGGAAACGGTCCTGGTACACCGAGAGCACGTCCCGCACCTGGGCGTCGTCCATGAGGGCCAGGCTGAGGTCGTGGCGCGGGGTCTCCACGATGACCTCGTGCATCCCCTCCCCGGGCAGGGAGCGGTAGAGGGTCTGTTTGGAATCGGGCTTGGGCGCGTTGGGCACGAAAGCCGGGAACTTGTTGCGCACGGCGCGCGCTTTCCAGCCCTTCTTGGGGCCCAGGGTGAAAGCGGCGTCGGTCAGCTTCTCGTTGCCCGGACAGAAGGGGCAATCGGGATCCGTCTCCGGGCTCTTGGCCCGGGCGGGTTTCTTGGCCTTGAA
>CAYWAR010000311.1:0-3613 GCA_964455765.1 uncultured Elusimicrobia bacterium | reverse complement strand
AATCCACCTGCATCCTCTCCAACACGGGCTGGGAGGCTTGGCCGCTGTCGGCCGCCCCCTGAGGGGCCGCGGAGGCCTTGGGCTCCGCGGCCCAAGCGGGCAGCGCGGCTAAAAAGAAGGCGAGCAGGGTGTGGGGCATCCCGCCTGACGATACAATATTTGGCCCTTGGCTAGGAGCGCGACGAACGCGAGAGCGTTCGCCGCGTTCCCGGGAGGATTCTCCGTCCCCTTTATCGAGTCGTCCTCCGACCTCCCCCTTGGGATTTATCATTTCATTCGATCCGTTTCGCATGATATGATTCTTTCATCGACCAGCTATCCTCAAGGATAGATGTCACCGAAAAATAAAGGCGGTCGCGCGGCGACTGGAAAGGGACCCATGAAAGCGCACTTCATCTTTTATGTTTCGGATCAGAGGGCGGCGGCGGGGTTCTATGAGAAGGTGCTCGGCAAGAGGCCGCGGCTGGATGTGCCGGGGATGACCGAGTTCGATTTAAGCGAGGGCGGGGTGCTGGGCCTCATGCCGGCGGCGGGCATCCGGCGGCTCTTGGGCGACAAGCTTCCCGATCCGGCCCGGGCGGCCGGGGTGCCGCGCGCGGAGCTCTATCTCATCACCGAGGATCCCGCGGGCCATCATCGAAGAGCCCTGGACAACGGCGCGAAGGAGTTGAGCCCGCTCGCGCTCCGGGACTGGGGGCACGAAGCGGCCTACTCCCTCGACCCCGACGGACACGTATTGGCCTTCGCGCGGGAGTCCCGGGGCTGAACCCACTGTCCGCGCGGCGAGTCCGGACGGGAGAGCGCGCGATTTGATATCATCGGGTCATGAGCGAAGTGGCCGATCCGCCCCGGAAGAAGTATCTCGTCAGCGTATGCCTCCCGGCCTATAACGAGGCGGCCAACATCGCCCGCGAGATCGAGACCATCCGCGCGGCCATGGCCAAGACCGACTTCGACTACGAGTTCATCGTCGTAGACGACGGCTCCACCGACGGCACGGCCGAGCTGGCGGAGAAAGCCGGAGTCCGCGTCGTGCGGCACGGGGCCAACCGCGGCGGGGGCGTGGCCCGCAACACCGGCATACTCGAGGCCCGCGGGGACATCATCGTGGCCAGCGACGCGGACGGCACCTACCCCCACGAGACCATCCCCAAGCTCCTCTCCTATTTCCCGGATTACGACATGGTCATCGGCGCGCGGGTGGGCACGGTGGTCCAGGAGCCCTGGTACCGCAAGCTCCCCAAATACCTCATCGCGCGCCTGGCCAGCGCCCTGAGCGGCATCGACATCCCCGATCTCAACTCGGGCTTCCGCGCCTTCAAGAAGGAAACCGTCCTCTCTTACTTCTCGCTCCTCCCCCCCGGCCACTCCTGGGCCGGGACCATCACCCTGGCCTTCCTCTGCAACGGGCACCCCGTGATGTTCATGCCCATCAACTACTACAAGCGCAAGGGCGGCCCCTCGAGCTTCATGCCCATCGCCGACACCTACAGCTACATCCTCCTCATCGTGCGGGCGATCATGTACTTCAACCCCCTGCGCGTCCTGCTCCCCCTGGGCTTCTTCGTCTTCTCGGTGGGCTTTCTCAAGACCGTCTACGATTTCCTCAAGACGCAGATCGGGGGCTGGGACGTGTTCCTCCTGGTCGCCTCCGTGCAGATCGTCTCCCTGGGCTTCATCGCGGACCTCATCGCGGTGCTCCACCGCAGGAATCCGGCCAAGCCCTGAGCGGCACGATGCCCGCGAAGACCAAGATTCTCATCGTAGGCGCGGGCTCCCAGGCCCGCTACGCCATCGACATACTCCGCGCGCGAAAAGGCGCGGACCTGCTGGGCCTGGCCGACCTCGAATCCTCCGCCCCCCTCGGGCGCGTGATCAACGGCGCGAAGGTGCTCTGCGCGGCCTTCGACATAGCAAAACGCTTCAAGCCCTCTTCCTGCCGCCTGCTCCTGGCCACCGGAGACAATCTCCGCAAGAAGGAGCTCGCCGAGCGCTTCTCGGCCCTGGGATTCGGATTCGCGAGCGCCGTGAGCCCTCAGGCGAGCGTCTCCCCCCATGCCCGCGTCGGCGCGGGCTGCATCCTCAACCCCCAGGCCGTGGTCATGACGGACGCCGTGGTCGGAGAGCATGTCATCCTCCACTCCCACGTGGTCGTGGAGCATGACGACATGATCGGCGATTTCGCCAACCTCGCGCCGGGCGTGTCCCTGGCCGGGCGGGTCAAGATCGGCATGGGCGCCTACCTCTACACCGGGGCCAAGGTCATCCCGGACAGGACGGTGGGGGATTGGGCCGTGGTGGCGGCCGGCGCCGTTGTGACACGGGATGTCCCGGTCGGGGGGCGCGTCGCGGGGGTGCCTGCTACGGCGATGAAAGGAAAGGCCCGATGAAACGGCGGCTCGCCAATGAAACGGCGGCTCGCCCCCGGAACGAGCATCCCCCCGTGGGGGGGACGCTGGCATGATCCCGTTCTTCGGCGCCGGACGGGAGTTCAAGGCGTACGGACCCAAGGCAATGGCTCTGGCGCGCGGCGTGCTCTCCGGCGGACGCTGGCTCCAGAGCGAGCATGTCTCCCGCTTCGAGGCGCGCCTGGCCGCTTTCACCGGCCGCAGGTTCGGCGTGGCGGTCAACTCCTGCACCGACGCCCTCTATTTCGCCCTGGTGGCCGCCGGAGTCAAGCCGGGAGACGAGGTCCTGGTCACCGACTACTCTTTCGTGGCCTCCGCCTCGCCCATCCTGCGCGCCGGAGCCGTGCCCGTGTTCGTGGACATAGATTCCGACCATCTCATGGACCTCGAGAAGACGCGCGCTCTCGCGGGGCCCAAGACCAAGGCCCTCGTGCTCGTCCACCTCTACGGGCAGATGGCCGACCCCAAGGCGGCCGAGGCCTTCGCCAAGGAGCGCAACCTCATCCTCATCGAGGACGCGGCCCAGGCCATCGGCGCCGCGCGCGGCGGCCGCGCGGCGGGCTCCCTGGGGCTGGCCAGCACCATCAGCTTCGACCCGACAAAACCCATCAGCGCGCCCGGGAGCGGGGGCATGCTCCTCACCGACGACGAAGAGACCGCCGCCCGGGTGCGGCGCCTGCGCTACCACGGCAAGGCGGCCGACCGCGCGGAGTATCTGGAGCCGGGCTTCAACTGCCAGATGCCCTCGCTGACCGCCGCCCTCTTGGACATGAAGATGGACTTCGAACGCCCTTGGCTCAAAGCCCGGCGCAAGGCCGCCGACGCCTATCGCTCGGGCCTGTCCGGGGCCTCCGGCCTGGTCCTCCCGCGCGAGATAGAGCCCGGCACGCACATCTATCACAAGTTCGTCGTCCGCCATCCCCGCCGCGACGACCTGCGCCGGCATCTGAGCGAGCGCGGCATCGAGACCATGGTCCACTACTCCCTGCCCCTGCACAAACAGCCCTGCTTCAAGCCCTACGCCCGCCTCGACGACCTCTACCCCCGCGCCATGGCGGCGAGCCGCGAGGCGCTGTCCTTGCCCATGCACCCCTTCCTCACCGCGCGGGAGACCGCCGCGGTGGTCAAGGCCGTCCTGGAATTCACCGGCGTCTAGTGCTCCGACCGGATAATTATGCGCGATTTGGAGGTCCGAGCCTGAGTCG
>CAYWAR010000310.1:0-3615 GCA_964455765.1 uncultured Elusimicrobia bacterium | reverse complement strand
GCCTCGGGCTGGGCGATGGGTCCGCCTTCCTCGGCCCCCCGCTTCTTCTTCTGCTCCCGGAACTCCGGGTCGGCTTCGGGCTCGGCGCGCCTGCGCTGGGCCCACGCCGGGGCCGCCGGCGCCAATGTGAGCTCGGCCAAAAGGATCGCCGCCATCCACGCCGCGCCGGACCGCCTCGTCCCGTTAGCTGTCATCATGGCACTCCTCCAGGCTATTGGCTCACTTTCTTCTCGAAAACGCGTCCCCGGTACTCGAAGCGTATCCGTCCCGTCGTGATCTTCTTGACCTTGGCGCCCAGCACGCTATCCCCTTCCCGCACGCGCCTGTCGTTGATGAGGGCCTCGATGCCGTTGGGCGTTGCGACCACGCCGTAGACCTCGATGCGCTGTTCGATGGGGGTCTCTTGCACCTTCTTGGGCTTGGCGGGCCTGGCCGCCGCCTCCACCTCCCCGCGGATCATCTCCTTCTCTTCCCTTTCCCGAGCCAGGCGCTTGAGGTCGAAAGGGGAGACCATCGGGTCCCGCATCGTGTTAGGGCTGTATTCGATGGCGTCGGGGTCCGCGGGACCCCGGGAGGCGGAGACCAGGGTCGCGGCGGAGGCCGAGGCTTCGGAGGGGACGAAGGGCGCAGGGGAGGGCCCTTCTTCCCCGGCCGGAGGAGAGGGAAGAGCCGCTTGCGCCGAGGGCTGAGGCGGCTGGGCGGTCTGGGCCGCCGGGTCTTGCGCGGCAGGCGGAGCCCCGGCCGCCGCCCCTGTGGAGGCGGACTGCGCCCCGGCGGGCGCCTGCGTCCCAGCCTGTGTTTCCGATACAGGGGAAGCCCCCGGCGGCGGAGATGCTTTTACCTTGTACTCCACCGGCTGGACGCTCTTGATCTTCATCCGGACGTTCCAGACCAGCACCGCGGGAACGGCCAAGGCCACCGCCAATATGCCCCAGCCGAACAGGGATTTCTGGCTCACTCCCTTCCCTCCGGGACGATGGTGGAGATGGTCACCGTCACCCGGTTCGAGCCGATCGGCTGGCGTTTCTTGACCAAAGTCATCTCCGCGACGTGCAGAAGGGATTTGTTCCGCTCCAGGCGCGCGATCCAAGCCCCGATCTGGCGGTATTCCGCGGTCAGGGCCACGGCGCGGGAGACGATCTTGTAGCCCACGCCGGACTCCGTCTGAGGCGAGGAGATCGAGTCCGGGACCAAGCCCTCCTGGCGCAGAGCCTCGCGGATCTCGTTGAGCAGCCACTCCTCGGGATCCTTGGTGCGGGGGAAGCGCGTATAGAGACCGTCGATGCGCGCGCGCAGGTCCTTGTAGTCGTCGGCGTATTGGGCGGTGGCCAGGGTCGCGTCGAGTTCGGCGGTGATGCGGCTGAGGGCGGACTTCGAGGGCTCGTAGACGTAAAAATGGCTGCAAAATATCATGACTAGGCCCATCCCGATGGGACGCCCGAAGCGCTTGACCCCCTTGTCGCGGATGGCGTCGCGCAGGACGGCCAATTCCGCCTGGGCTCCCGAGGCGAAGCGCGCGATGGACTCTTTCTTGATCTCCATGGGCCGACCCGTCACATCTGCCTGGAGCTGGCGCATCTCAGCGTGAAATGCGTCCTCTTCTCCAGAGCCGATTCCACTCCCTCGTCTTCGTCCGCGGCCTTGGCCGCGCCCTTCTGAGAGTCTCCGGCCGCCCCGGCTTCCGCCTCCTTCTTATCCACGGCGGTGTCCACGGATGGGAACGCGGCGCTGATCTGCTTGTGGCCGCGCAGGGTGTCGGCGAAACGGTAGGCCAGGTCCTGCTCCGCCGCGGCGTCGGGTGCGAACGCGTTCCCCCCGATCGAGAGCACCCTCGGATTTTTCTTCTCCGTGAGGTCGATCTGGTTGCTGTAGTTCATGTCCGTGATCCAGACGGCATTCGGGATGGTCTCGGCCACGGCCTGGAGGATGCGCGCCAGGGGCATCTGCCGGACGGTGAAGGAGCCGAAGGAGTTCACCTTGTTGCGCATGCGCGAGATGGTCGCCTCGATCTCGTCCTTGGTCTTTCCGCGGAACTCGTCGAGGACTCCCTCCTGGTGGCGGATGGCCGAGAGCCGGCTCTGCGCCATGTTCACGCGCGCGTAGCGGGACCCGCCGATGAGCAGGAGGGCCCCGGCGGCGACCGCGGACAGCACGAAAAGCGTGAGGGCGGCGCGGCGGTCATCATCGCTGACGCGGCCGACTCCGCTGAGGTCCAAGGTCAAAGGCGTCGGCGCGAGATGGCGCAGGGCCCCTCCCACGGCCGCGTAGGCGCCCCAGTGCCCGGCCTTCAGCCCCAGGGCCTTGTCCACTTCCACGACCGCGGCTTGGGTCCCGAGGTCTTGGGAGAACGCCGCGCGCCAGGACTCGAGTTCCGGTATCTGTCCGCTCAGGCGCAGTTTGCCGGGGCCCTTGGAGCCCAGCTGTTTCTTCGTGTAGTCGATGGACCCCCGGAGGTCCACCTTCCTCAAGTCGGCGGAGGAAGCCCCCTCCCCCATGAAGAGCTCGCGAAAGAAGATGGGCTTGCCCTCCTCCGAGATCAGGATGCGGACGTCCCCGCCGTCGAAATGGACCTGCGCGTAGGAAGGGGAGGGCTCGACCAAGTCCCAGAGACGCTCCACGGAAACGGGAGCCAGCTCGGTGCCGAGCAGGGTGAGGTCCAGCTTGGCCGTCAGGGCCTTGAGGCTCTCCATGTTCTTCTGGGGAGTCACGCCGAAGAGGACCCCCAAGCGCGGCCGCTTGTCGGCGCCCATGGGCGCGGGAAAGACCTGGAAATCCTGCGAGAGGGTGTTGAAGGGGATCGGGATGTATTTCTTGGCTTCCGCCGGGATGGCGGTCTTCCAGAAGCGCCTGTCGATGCTGGGAAGGGTGAAGTAGCGCAGGATGCTGAAATGGTGGGAGAAGGAGACGATGACGGATCTCGAGCCCCACTTCACCTCGTCCATCGCTTTCTTCAGGATCCCCGCGATGCGATCGGTGTCGGCCAGGAAATCGGTGTTGAGGGAGCCGGCGGTCTTGGTCTCCTTGGAGGCGGGGGCGGCCGGGATCGGAAGGCGGATGAGATGGCGCACGCGGGGCTTGCCTCCGCCGAGCTCCGTTTCGGCGAGGAACACCGCCTCCGGGCTGATGAACAGCCCGAGGCAGGAGGACATCTTCGGGATGGAGCTGCCGAAGGAAAGCTGTTCGACCATGTCGCTCAGTCCCATAGCCCGTTCACCCTAGCGAAGGATGTAGACCTCCACCTTATAGACTTCCTCCTCCGTGACCTTGACCTCCTCGCGCATCTTCTCGGGCTTCATCTTGTACTGGTCGACGAGCTGTTTCTTCACCAAGTCCAGACGCTTCCTCGCCAGGCTCTCCGCGTCCGATTCGCCGGTATAAGCATACCCGAGGAGATTGATCTTGGCAAGCGGATAGAGCTCCATGTTGTCGGCGATGTTGCCGAGCACCCCCTCGCTTCCCGGCGCGATCACGGCTTCGTTCTTGGAGAAGGAGATGACGTAGCTCATCGCGCTCGGCTGGGCGGGATCAGGAGCCTTCGGCGCGGCGGGGGCCGGGGCCTTGTCCGCGGCCGCCCCGGCCCCCGCCGGCGGCGCCGCGGCCGCCACATCCGGCTCC
>CAYWAR010000309.1:0-3620 GCA_964455765.1 uncultured Elusimicrobia bacterium | reverse complement strand
GAGCGAGGTCATGGGCTCCTGGAAGATCATGGCGATGCGGTCCCCGCGGATGGCGCGCAGGCGCTCCTCGCGCGCGGCCAAGAGGTCTTCCCCGTGGAAGAGCGCCTCTCCGGAGACCACGCGGGCCGTGCGGGGCAGGAGGCCGAGCAGGGAGAGGGCGTGGACGCTCTTGCCCGAGCCGGATTCCCCCACCACGGCCAGGGTCTTTCCGGGGAAGAGGTCGTAGCCGACCCCGTCCACGGCCCGGACGGTCCTGTCCTCCAGGCGGAACTCGACCTTCAGGCCGCGGACGGAGAGGATGGGCCCGTTCTCGTTCATGATGCGGCCCCCGCGTCGCGCGGGGGCCGGGTCATATGGCGGTCGTGACCAGGGTCTCGGTGGAGAGCACTCCGGGGATGGAACGGATGGAGTCGACGACGGTGTTCGAGAGGCTCGGCAGATCCTCGGTTTCCATGTCGAGCACCAGGTCCCAGCGGCCGAACACCGCCGAGACATGGGCCACGCCCTTGGTCTCCTTGATCCGTTGGAGGGCGTTCTTTTCCTTGCCGGACATCAACCGCACGAGCACTAATCCTGTTACCATGGAGTCATCATCCTTTTTCGTGATTTGGGCTTCGTGGACGAAGTATACTAAAATCCCTTTTTCGCATATACCATGAGACTGGTCCTCCAACGGGTTCTGAAAGCGGCGGTGCGCCTTCCCGGGGGCGAGGTCCGGGCCGTCGGCCCGGGGCTCGCCGTGCTCGTCGGCGTAGGGAAAGGGGATGATGAAGCGCTGGCCCGGCGCATGGCGGAGAAGACCGCGGGACTTCGCGTCTTCTCCAATCCGGAAGGCAGATTCGACCTCTCCCTCCTGGAGGTGCGCGGAGCGGCGCTGGTGGTCAGCCAGTTCACCCTGTTCGGAGATTGCTCCAAGGGACGGCGGCCCGATTTCACCTCGGCCATGGAGCCGGAGAAGGCCAAGCCGGTCTATGAGGCGTATGCCGCCGCGCTCGCGGGCCTGGGCGTCGAGGTCCGCACGGGCGAGTTCGGGGCGGCCATGGAAGTGGAGCTCGTCAACGACGGTCCCGTCACGATATGGATGGATTCCTCAGCGCTCTGAGGCGCGCGGGCGCCGTCCTCGCCGTCTACGCCCTCTTCTTCCTCGTCCGCTATTGCGCCGAGGAGTGGAGCGCCGTGCGCCTGGACACGGTGAAGCCGGTCTATCTCCACTATGAGTTCATCGAGCTCCGCTTGCGCACCCGCGACCTGGGCCTGCGCGCGAAGTGGTCCTCTTCCCCCCCCTCGGCGCGCGTGACGCGCGGGGGAGCCCTCGTCCCCACCATCGCCGGGATCTCGGAGGTGCCCCTGCGCTGGGACGGCTCGAAGCAAGCCTGGCTGGGCCGCTGGCCTTGCCCGTGGAACGCGGCCGACGGCCCCTACTCCATCGAGCTCCTGGACTTCCCGCAGGCCGGCCCCCGGCCCCGCCTGCGGACCCGGCCTTTCCGCATCGCGCGCCGGGTGGCCAAGGTCCTGCCCCCCCGCTTCGCGGTGCTCACCTGGGAGAGCGTGCGCCCCTTGGCCTCCCTCACCGTCCAGTCGCCCGATGGGACGCTCAAGGATTGGCGGGGACTGCTCGACTGGGTCGAATATGCCGGGGCGGACGCCTTCTGGATGCTGGCCGGCCAGTCGCCCGGGCTCTCGAAGGGCGAGACCTGGGTGGGGCACAACCTGGCCCTCATCCCGGAGGTCGCCAAGGAATGCCGGCGCAGGGGGCTCAAGTTCGGGGTCTGGGCCATGGTCACCCTGACCATGTCCGAGGAGGACCGCGTCCCGGGCTACCGCTACGCGCTCGAAGTCGACGAGGCGGGTCGTCCGAAGGCCACGCGGGCCATCTCCCTGGCCGACCCGAGAAGGCCCGCGGACGTGGCGGCCCTGCTCGGCCGCTACAAGGACCTCCCCGGCGTCGACTACCTCGGCCTCGACTACATCCGCAACGCCCTGGGCGGCTACGAGCTCGCTGACGAGTTCCTCCGGGACATGCCGGGAGTCCCCTTCCCGCCGCAGTGGTTGGGGCTTTCGCCGCAGGAGCGCATGGCCGCCTTCGCGCGCAAGAAGGTCGCGCGCAAGGACATGCGCTTCATCGACGCCTGGCAGTGGTGGCGCGCCCATAAGACCTCCCTGATCATCCGTTCCATCAAGGACGAGCTCGGAGACGACAAGGCGCTCTGGGCGTTCACGCTCACCTGGGAGAAAGGCTGGCACCACGGGCAGGACCCCGTGATGTTCAGCGACGCAGGAGTCGACGCGAACGCCCTCATGCTCTATGAGGCCGACTCGGCCCAATTCGAGCAGATGCTGCGCGACTGGCGGGGCTATCTCCGCGCAGGAGACGCTCAGCTCCTCGCCGGAAACGTGGTGGATTGGCCCCTGCACCAGCGCTCTCCCGCCGGAGCCCGGGAGTTCGGCCGGCGCCTGCGCGAGGCGTCCGGGCGGATGTACGGCGACGGGCCCGCCTCGGGCATCTTCATCCATGATCTCGAACGGGCCCTCCACGGCCGGCTCGGCCCCCACGGCACCCGGGAGTGGATGGAGGAGGCGCGCGGCGTGATCCGGGACTTCAAGCGCCATCCCTTCAAGAAGCCTCTCCTCCCTCCCGCGCGGGGCGCGCGGCCGGGGAAGGTCCCAGGCGTCCGCCCGGCGCGGAGTCCCTCATGAAGGCTCTCCTGGCCTCGGGGTTCCTGCTCCTGGGCGCGGCGCCGGGCTGGGCCCAGATGGAGGTCGGCGCCGCCGTCGGACCGGACATGCTCGGGGGCAGATCCAGGTCCGAGACCGCGCGCTCCACGGCCACGCCGCTGGCGCTCGCCCTCAGCCTGGCCATTGGCTCGGCCACCTGGACCGCGGTCGGTCTCTCGACCTCCGGGACCCAGGCCTCGGAGATCGACCGTTTCGTAGGCAGAGGCTACTACCGCCTGGAGATGATCCAGACGGTCCTCCTGGCCGAACGCTCCCGCACGACATTGGGCCTGCTTGATGAGCGCCGCGAGAAGGGCGAATCCCTGCGGGACATCGCTCAATCCCTGTCCGTGGATTTTGACGCCTTGTACGAGGAGGCTCTGCGGCTGGAGAGGGAGGTGGAGGCGCGGGTGCGGTCTCTGCTGAGGATCGACGCCGTGCGGCCGGGGAAGAGCCCATGAACAAAAACGCGGCGCTCCTGTCCCTCGCGCTGTTCGTCGTTTGCGCCGCTTGTTCCAGGACTCCCACGGAGAAGCCCGCTCCTCCCGCGGTCCCTCCGTCGCAACCCACGGCCGCGCCGCAGGCGGGATTGCCCACGGCGAAGCTGACCTTCCCGGACGGGACCGGTATCACCGTGGAGGTGGCGGACACGCCCGAGGCGCGGGAGAAGGGCCTCATGTTCCGCCGGACGCTCTCCCGGGATCAGGGGATGCTCTTCGTCTTCCCCGAGGAGCAGATGCTGCAGTTCTGGATGAAGAACACCCTGGTGAGCCTGGACATGATCTGGCTCGATCGCGAGCGGCGCGTCACGGGAGTGCATCCGGAGGTCCCCGCGTCGCGGGAGGACGCCCCGGAGGCGGAGCTGGCCCGGCGGACCGGGACGGGCAAGTTCGTCCTCGAACTCG
>CAYWAR010000308.1:0-3670 GCA_964455765.1 uncultured Elusimicrobia bacterium | reverse complement strand
GCTTTCTCTTTGAGCATCTCCTCCACGTTGAAGTGGAGCACGAACGCGTCCGTCTTGGGGAAAAGACCCTCGCGGCCGAAGCGCTCGAAGAACTGGGCCCGAAGCCTCATCTCGGAGAAGAGCGACCGCTCGACCTGCGCGAAGATGCGGCCCGCCATGAGCCCGATGACTCCCAGCACGAACAGGGAGCTCAGGAGGGAGAGCTTGAACGCCACCGAGCGCCATGGCTTTATCATGTATTTTCGCGAGGCTCAGTACAGTACCGCGATTTTAAACTTCTGCCTCCGGCTGCCTCCGGCCTGGCGCTTCTCGATGAGCGCGACGTAGCCGCCGGGCGCCACGCGCAGGCCCGCGTCGTTGGAGCCGCTCCAGGTCCAGACCTGGCTGCCCGCGGCGTCCACCCGGCGGGACTGTTCATGGACGAGTTCCCCCTGCAGGGTGTAGACGCGCAGCGTCACGTCGCCGGACTCCTCCATGAAAAATCCGATCTGCGTGGGGCCCTCCTCCGGATCGAAGGGATTGGGCCAGTTGAAGGGCTTTTCCCGGGCCGGCTGCGCCGCGGTGATGAAGACGGCCACCCCCGCGCCGGAGGGGGAGAACTCGCCGGACACCCCGGCGTTGGAGCGCGCGCGGACCCGGGCGTAATAGGTCTTGCCGCCGGCCAGGCCCGAGACCGCGCGGCTCAGGACCGCGCCGGCGTTTCCCGAGAAGAAATCGCTTTCTCCCGGGGCGGCGCCGATTTCCAGGAAGTAATCCAGTATCCCCGCCGGGCTCTGGCCCGGGGTCCAGGAGAACACCGCCGTTCCGTCGTAGGAGAAGCGCCGGTCGGGCTGGGGGGAGCCGGGGCTGGTGGGAGCCGCCGTGCTCGTCTGGACGCCGGTCACCGTGGAGACCGCGGAGGTGAAGTCCGAGCTCAGGCCGTCATGGTTTCTGGCCTGCGCGCGGAAGAAATAGGGGATGCCGGGGGTCAGGGCGAAGAAGGCGGCCGAGCTGGCCAGGGTCCAGGAGGCGTCCGCCACGGTGAAGAAGTTGTCCGTGGAGACCGCGGCGCGGTAGAGCGTCCCCTGGGGGTTGTTCCCGCCGGACCAGGCAAAGACCGCGCTCGTCACGTGCGCCGCGGCCACGGCCGGCGAGGAGGGAGCCTCCGCCGCGGTCGCGGTGGCGAGCGCGGCGGTGAAGGCGGTGGGGACCCCGTCGAGGTTAACGGCGCGCACGCGGAAGTAGACGGTGGTGTTGGGCGCAAGGCCCGCCGGGGCGGAGGAGAGCCCCACCGTGAAGCCCGTGGAGACCGCGGAGGAGAAATCGGAATGCGTGGAGCGCACGACCTCATAGCGGGTATGGGACGGGTTGGGCGGCTCGGCGGTCCAGCTCAAGGTCAGCGTCCCGGGCGCGACGCTGAAGGCCTGGGTTTGGGGCTGGGGAGCGCTCGCCAGGGTATGGGTCGCGACCGTCAGGGAAGGCAGGCTCTCTCCCCAGTCGGTGAACGCGGTGGCGAAGCGGTAATACGTCGTGTCGGGGCTGAGCGCCGTCTCCGTGGCGCTCGCGGCCAGGCTGCCGGTCGAGACCATGGGCGTTGGAAACGGGGGGGTGGAGGTCGCCGGATGGATCCGGAAGGCGCGGGAGGCTAGGGCCGCGTCTCCCCAGGCCGCGGAGTTGTCCCAGGCCCAGCAGATCGAGCTTGCGTACACGGCCTGGCTTGCGAAGCCCGCGGGGGAGGAGGCGATGACCCCGAAAGCCATGGTTCCGGCCGAGCCGGCGGCCGGGGCCGGGGCGTCCGGCGCCCCCCCGAACCCTCCGCTTCCGCCCGCGGAGCCTCCAGGCGTGGAAAGGGCTACGGAGAGCGAGGAAGCGCGGTGGAATATCTTGATGCGGCCGCCGGAGCCCCCTCCCCCGGGGTCAAGGGTCCCGCCGGTGATGGTGCTTACATCGCCCCCGCTTCCGCCGCCCGCGTTCAGCACCGCCCCATCCCCCAGATAGAGCGCGCCCGGCGCGCGCAACAGTATCGTGCCGCCGGCTCCGCCCCCGCCCGCCGCCGGATGCGCGCCGAAGGCGGTATCGGTCACGGCCGAAGCCGTGGAGCCCCCGGCCAGTATGGAACCTCCGCTCACCGTGATCGAGGAAGCCTCTAGACAGACTGCCCCTCCTCCGTTGGCCCCTCCCCCGCCGACCTTGGCGGCCGATCCGCCGCCTCCGCCTCCGCCGGAACCCAGGGTCGCGTCGGCGCAGGATAGGGGGCTTATGACGAAGTCCAAGGCGCCGTACGCCCCTCCCGCGGCGCCTCCTCCCGCGCCCGAGCCGGCTCCCCCGGAGCCGGAATGAGCGCCCCCGCCGCCGCCCTTGAAGGCCGCGCCCCCCCCGCCGCCGCCGGAGCCCGCGGGGCCCGCGCCCAGGCCGGGCAGGCCTGAGCTGGAAAGCGCGCCGCCTCCCCCTCCCGGCCGGCCGGCGCCGCGGGCATCAAGAATGCCGCGGATGGAGATGGTGGCGGCATAGACGGCCAGGGGGATGTTCGGCGAGACCAGCGCGGTGGTCCCCGGACCCACCTCGAAAAGCCCCACGTTGGTGAAAGTGCCCACCAGCACGTCCCCGTTCGCCGCGATGAGGTCGTCCCCGTGGAAATCCGTCCCCGTTCTCACGGCCGCCTCGGCGGCGAACGGGCCTGAGGACAGGAGAAGGGAAAAACCCAATGCGAGTAAAATCCTCATGGCTGGGCGATCCTCAGGGCCGCGTCCGTCTTCTCCTTGAGCCTGCGGGCCGGCTCATGGGAGGGATCGATGCGGGCTATCTGACCAAGCAGCTCCGCGGCCTCCCGGTAGCCGCCCTTAAGGTAGCGCTCCACGGCGCGGTAGTAGAGCTGCTCGACCTGCTTGCGCTCGGCCGCGGAGACGGTCCTGCTCAGCGCGGCGCGGCAGAGGGCCGAGAGCCGGGCGGCCTCGGCGTTGCCCGGATCGTAGGCGTTCACCGGCTCGAGGGCCTTGGCCGCGGCCGCGGGATCGGCGGCATCGAGGAGCCGCCGGGCCTGCTGGAGGTCGCGTCCCAGCGCCGCCTCCAGCGCGCGGCGGGCCTTCTCCACGAGCTCGCCGGCCTGCGCGTCCCGCGGCGCCTCCCGCAGCGCCTGCTCCGCCGCGGCCAGGGCCTCGCGCAAGAGGCCCCGCTCCAGGAGCCCCGCGGCCGAGGCCGTTTTCTGGCGCAGCCTGAGCTCGAGCCGGGCCTTCTCCAGCTCGTCGGCCTGCCGCCGCTCCTCCTCGGAGAGCCTCTGTCCGATGCGTTCCAGGGACTCCCGGGCCTCGGAGTTTTGCGGATCGGAGTCCAGCACCGCCTGCCAGTACTGCCGGCTGGAGAGGAGATTCCCTTGCGCGTATTCCCGGCGCGCCAGGCCGATCGAGCCTTCCAGCATCCGACCCTTGAGCGCCTCATCCATTTGGGCGCGCAGGCGCGCGCTTTGGCGGGCGATGTCCTGGTTCTCCGGGTCCCAGAGCGCCGCGGTCTCCAGGTCCTGGAGGGCCTCGGTGATGCGCCCCTCGCGCTGCTTGAGCTGCGCGGAGTCGGCGTAGGCCTTCGAGAGCCGCCCGGCCTCGGAACGGTTGAGCTTGCGGATGCCGCTCTTGATCATGGCTTCGAGCTCCTCGCGGGTCCTGCCGAATCGCTGCGTGAAGGTCGCGACGTGGCTGAG
>CAYWAR010000307.1:0-3672 GCA_964455765.1 uncultured Elusimicrobia bacterium | reverse complement strand
CCGGCTCAAGGTCAAGCCGCCCACCCTCCTGGCCGGCTCCTCGGTCTGGCGCATCGACGAGTCCGACGGGTTCAAGTTCGTGCTCAAGGACGGGCGCTGGCTCGGCATGCGCTTCTCGGGCACCGAGCCGGTGGTGCGTCTCTACGCGGAGGCCGGCGACGCAAAATCCCTGGCCGTCCTCGTGGACGAAGGCAAGAAGATCATCGCCGGAAAAAAGTAGACCCGCTCTCCGGCAAAACGCATGCGTTTTGCCGGAGAGCGGGGATAGGCGAAAGGCTCCAATCCCGTTCCGACCGGAGGACTCGGTTCCCATGGCCAGAATATCGAAAGTCATCGCGCGCGAGATCCTCGATTCCCGGGGCTGGCCCACCTTGGAGGCCGACGTGCTCCTCGACGACGGGGCGCTCGGCAGGGCCGCGGTGCCAAGCGGCGCCTCCACCGGGGAGCATGAGGCCGTCGAACTGCGCGACGGCGATCCGCGGCGCTACCTGGGGAAGGGGACGCTCAAGGCCGCGGCCAACGCCGCCGAGGTCCTGGGGAAGGCCGTCGTGGGGATGGACGCCGCGGACCAGCAGGCCCTCGATGAGAAGCTCATCGCCTTGGACGGCTCGCCCAATAAGGGGCGACTGGGGGCCAATGCCCTGCTCGGAGTCTCCATGGCCGTATCCCGAGCCGCCGCGCTCTCCTCGCGCCGGCCCCTCTACCGGCACCTGCGCGACGCCTACTACCTCTCCGAAGTGGAGCCGCTGCTGCCCACGCCGATGTTCAACATCGTCAACGGGGGCAAGCACGCCGACAGCGGCTTGGACGTCCAGGAGTTCATGGTCGTGCCCGTGGGCGCCTCCTCCTTCGGCGAGGCCCTGCGCATGGGCGTGGAGGTCTACCAAGCCCTCAAGAAACTGCTGGCCCTGCGCGGTCTCTCCACCGCGGTCGGCGACGAGGGCGGCTTCGCGCCCCGCGTGGGCTCCCATGCGGAGGCCTTGGACCTCATCCTGGAGGCGGTCTCCAAGTCCGGGTTCGAGGGCAAGGTCGCCCTCGCCATCGACGCGGCGGCCAGCGAGTTCTTCAAGGACGGCCGCTATGTGTTCGAGAGGAAGGAGTTGTCCTCCGAGGAGCTCATCGAGCGATACGCGCAGTGGGCGCGCTCCTACCCGATCATCTCCTTCGAGGATCCTCTGGCCGAGGACGACTGGCCCGCCTGGGAGGAGATCACCGCCCGGCTCGGGGGCAAGGCCCGCATCGTGGGCGACGACCTCTTCGTCACCAACCTATCCCGCCTGGAGCGCGGCATCCGGGAGGGGTCGGCCAACGCCATCCTCATCAAGCTCAACCAGATCGGCACCGTGACGGAGACGGTCCGGGCCGTGCTCGCGGCCCGCAACGCCGGGTTCTCCTCCATCATCTCCCACCGCTCCGGGGAGACCGAGGACCCCTACATCGCCGATCTGAGCGCGGCTCTGGGCGCCGGGGCGATCAAGACCGGGGCTCCCTGTCGTTCCGAGCGGCTGGCGAAATACAACCAGCTCCTGCGCATCTAAGAGGATCTGGGCGCGCTCGCGCGCTACGCGGGGCCCATGGCGTTTCGCCGTTGAAGGGACATGCCGCATGCGGACCCGAAACAGATGGCTCGCCGCCGCGATAACGGCCGGGGTCTGCCTGCTCCTTTTCGGGAACCGCGGCTTCCGCCGCCTCGTCTATCAGACACTCGAGCTCCGCCACTTGCGCCGGGACTTCGAGGCCTTGCGCAAGGAGGAGGCCGAGCTCCGTTCCCGGGTCGAGGCCGCCTCCCGCAGCGACCGGGTCCTGGAGGCGGAAGCGCGCAGTCAGCTCGGCCTCATCAAGCCGGGAGAGATCGAGTACCGTTTTCCTCCCCCGAATAAGGATGAACGATGAAAGGAACCCGCGCGCGGCCTGAACGCGACCTCCATCCAACTATCCTTGAGGATAGTCGCACCCCCGCGGCTGTTGCCCCTTCCGCTTGGAACTCGCGAAACCTGAAGGCGGCAACTCGCCACGTGGCGAGTCAGCAGGCATTTCGCGCTCGGCTATCGGCCCAAGAGTTCGCCTCTCCCATGCGAGAGGGATCATGTTCCCGACGCTCCTGAGGCTGGGGGAGTTCCGTCTGGCCGCCTACGGGGCCTTCACGGCCGCGGGCTACCTGCTGGGCATCGTCTACCTCAACTCCCAGCGCGAGCGGCTGGGGCTCGGCGAGGAGAAGTTCTGGCGCCTCATCTACGCGGTCTTCTTCGGCGCCCTGGCCGGGGGGAAGCTGGCCTATCTGGCGGTGAGCTGGCGCGAGCTGTCCATCGACGGGGCGAGCCTGCTGGAGCTGCTTCGCTCCGGCTTCGTCTTCTACGGCGGCTTCGCCGGAGCCCTCATCGCCGGCGCGCTCATGGCCCGGCGCATACGCCTGCCTTTCTGGCCCTCGGCGGATCTCTTCGCCCTCGCGCTCCCGCTCGGCCATGCGGTGGGGCGTCTGGGCTGCCTGGCCGCGGGGTGCTGTTTCGGCCGCATGACCACCCTGCCCTGGGGGGTGCGCTTCACCCACCCTGAGAGCTTGGTGGAGGAGGCCCTGCGAGGACTGCCCCTGCATCCCGTCCAGCTCTATGAGTCCCTTGGGAACTTCGCCCTCGCCGGGGCCGCGGCTCTCGCCCTGAGGCAGGCGCGGGAGAGGAAGCTCAGGCCGGGCTCCGTCTTCCTCGGGTATGTGCTTTCCTACGCGGCCATGCGCTTCTTCGTCGAGCAGCTGCGGGCGGACTACCGCGGGGGGATGTTCCTGGGCCTCTCCTTGTCGCAAGGGATCGCGACCCTGCTCTTCGCGGGGTCCGCCGCGCTCCTGATCCGGCGGGGGGTCCGGCCATGAACACGGGCGTGCAGAGCTTCAATGTCGGAGCCGGAGGAGAGAGGCTCGACCGCTTCCTGGCCGTGCGGGTGCAGGGAAGGAGCCGGTCCCAGGTCAAGGACCTCATCCTGCGCGAGTGCGTCCAGGTCGACGGCCTCCGGCGCGGACCGGACTACCGCCTGCTCCGCGGGCAATGCGTCACCCTCCGCTGGCCGAGGCCTTCCTGGTCCCAGGGGTCCATCGAGGACTGGGTCATCGATGAGGACAAGGACATCCTCGTCCTCGAAAAGCCCACCGGCCTGCTCATGCATCCCATGGGCACGACCTGGGAGACCGAGCCCGAGTCCGCCCTGTCGGAGGAAGAGCCGAGCCTCGCGGGGCTCCTCCATGCGCGCAGGCCTCTCTTGGCCGGGTCGGGAGTGACCCGCTGCGGGCTGGTTCATCGCCTGGACCGCCACACCAGCGGCGTGCTCGTAGTGGCCAAGAACGCACCCTCCCAGGCCGCGCTCCTGGAGGCGTTTCGGGAACGCACGGTGCGCAAGCAGTACCGCGCCATCGTCCTGGGGACGCTGGGAGCCACCCGGGTGGATGCGCCCGTGGGCCGGCTATCGGGCATGCGCCGCGTCCAGGTGACGCGCTGGGGGCGGGAGGCCAAGACTGATTTCCGCCCCATCGGCAGCGGACGCGGGGTGAGCCTCGTGGCCGCGGAGCCCAAGACCGGCCGCACGCACCAGATCCGGGCGCACCTGGCCATGCTCGGGCATCCGGTTCTGGGCGACCAGGATTGGTTCCGGGAGAAAGAGCGCATGGCTCTCGGCTCGCTCGGGCAA
>CAYWAR010000306.1:0-3692 GCA_964455765.1 uncultured Elusimicrobia bacterium | reverse complement strand
TCTCCTCCAGCGTCGAGGGCCGGGGCTCGTCCTTGAAGGCGAACATGTCCACCAGCCCGTACCCGATGGAGGTCTTCACCTTTTTGAAGACCACGTCCTTGGACACGAAGTCCTTGTCCACGGCTCCGCGCTTGAAGAGCAGATGCGCGATCCCGTTGGCGAGCGCCAGGTCGGTCTGGGGCTTGAATTCCAGGGCGAGGTCGGCGAAGTCGGTGGTGGGAGTCTTGCGGGTGGCGAGGTCCACGATGCGCATCTTCCCGTTGAGCCGCCTGTTCTCGAGCAGGCGGGAGAAGAGCACCGGATGCATCTCCGCCATGTTGTTGCCCCAGAGCACGGCCGCGTCGCAGAGATCGAAGTCCTCGTAGCAACCCATGGGCTCGTCCGAGCCGAAGGAGGTCAGCAAGCCGGTGGTGGCCGAGGCCATGCAGAGCCTCGCGTTGGCCTCGATGTTGTTGGAGCCGAGCCCGGCCTTGAACCACTTGAGCGCCGCGTAGCCGTCGGTGATCGTCCACTGCCCGCTCCCGTAGATCGCGACGGACTCGGGCCCGTGCGCCCGGAGCGTCTCCTTGAACTTGGAGGCCACGAGGTCCAGGGCCTCGCTCCAGGAGGCCGCGACGAGCTTGCCGCCCTTGCGGATGAGCGGGGTCTTGAGCCGGTCTTCGCCGTAGAGTATGCCGGGCAGGCTGTAGCCTTTGATGCAGAGGAGGCCTTTGTTGACCTGGGCGAGCTCGTCTCCGGCCACGGCGGCCACCTTGCCGTTCTTGACCCCCACTTTGACGCCGCAGCCCGTCCCGCAGAAACGGCAAGGGGCCTTGTCCCAGGAGAGGTCCTCGGCCGTGAGCGCGGCCAGGGTCTCGAGCGGGCCTGCATGGGCGAGCGTTTCCAGAGCGAGGAGCGAGGCGGCGCTTTTGCCGATGAATCGCCGGCGGGTGTAGGTCGAGGTCATGGCACGCTCCTTCTGCTCGAAACGCACAGCGACTTTCGTCGCTGTATATATATAGTTTTTCAGGGCTCGTCTGCCAGTGCGCAATGAGGCTTTCCGCCGGGTGTTCTATCGGGAGGGACTGGAGGGCCGCAAAGGGGCCACGGTGTAGAGGCAGCCCCGATACCATTCCTGCGGCGGGCGCGAGCGCTTGAGGAAGCGCTCGAGCCGGACGTTGAAAACCTTGCCATCGGTCCCGGCGGACTCCAGGGCCGCGGCGACGATGTTGCGGCCTTCGACGAGGGGGGCGTGGTTCCATAACAAGGACCGGCCTTCCGGCTTGAGGAGGACGGGCAGGGCTTTGGTGAGCCGCAGGAGAGCCCTTCCGCCGCTGTCTCCGTCCCAGAGATCGGTGAATGAGCTTCGGTGCGGACCCGCGGGGGGGGACTCCCAGACGGCGGGCATGTTCCAGAAAACCGCGTCAAAACGCTCTCCGGGGAAACGCGGCCGGCCCTCCGCGTCCGCGGCGTTGTCCCCGACCAGGGTCCTGACTTGGAAGCCCGCGATCCTGGCCGAGGCCCGGGTGTTCGCCGCCTCGAGCGGATTGATGCCGATCGCGCGAATCGGCCGCCGGGTGCGCAAGGAGGCGATCCAGGCGTCCACCCCGGTGCCGGGCCCGACCACCAGGATGTCCGCGTCGGCCGGCAGGTCGAACAGAGGTCGAAGCTCCGAAGGCGCAAGAGCTTGGTGTCGGCCAACTCCACCTGGAGTATCTCCAAGCCGCGGGCGGCGAATAGCTCGGGATTCGGCTCGGCGTCGAGGGTGACGCGAAGCGCTCGCGAGCCGTCCGGCCGCTGCGCGGGACCCTCCAGGCGCAGGCCTTCCCGGGGCCGGAGTTCGAGCAGACCCAAGGCGTCTAGGAGTTCATGGGCCGGAGCGGCGGGGCTCGCGGAAGGAGGGATATCCGCGGCGGTGGAGGCGGCTTGGGCGAGGAGAGGGAAGGCGGCGGCCAGCGCGGCTGCCCGAAGAGCTCGTGGGAGCGATGGGCCCGGACGGTGTGCGCGGCGTCGGAGCGTCGTCATGCGTCCACCGGGGTGGCAACGAGATGGCCACCGGGCCGGGGCCCGCTCAGGCGCGCATGTCTAGGATTCGAGGTCGCGGAGCTTGAGGTACAGGGCGGCGGCCAGGAAGGCGAGGAGCAGGGTGGCGACGCCGAGTCCGACGCGGCGTCGCTTGAAGTCCAGGATGGCGTCGAGGGCGAAATTCCTCGCTTTTTCCGAGGCGGCCATGCCCTCGCCGGCGGCTTTCGCGACCTTTTCCGGCTGGAAGGTGTGCACCGCGGTCTTCGCCTGGTAGAGCGACATGCGCGCGGCGTCCAAGGCGTCCCGGGCCTCGGCCATGTCCATCCCTTTCTCCTCCGCTCCGGCGATGGAGGATTCGGCCCGGTGGTAGGAGGACGCCAGCGCCTCCAGCCCGGCCTTTATCGAGACTGCCGCTCCCATGGCGCTCGAGTCCGGCCGATGGCATTTGCGGCAGAGGCCGGTCTGCGCGGAGAGGAGTTCCACCCCGGGCCGTTGGATGTCGTGGTGGCCGTGACAGGTGGCGCACATGTGGAGCGCGCGCTTCTTCCAGGGCTTGGTCATGGGGCTCGCGTTGAAGGACGCCTCGTTTCCGGCATGGCACATGCCGCAGACATGGCCGATGCTCGCCGCGCCGGGCGGCGCGGCGCCGTGGTTTCCATGGCAGTCGTTGCAGGCCGGGGCGGCGGCATCTCCCTTCTCCAGCAAGGCTTTCGCGTGGACGCTGCCCGCGTACTTCTCCGCTTGGCCGGCATGGCATTTCGCGCAGGTCCGGGGGATGTTCTTGGAGTAGACCGAAGAGGTCGGGTCCTTGGAGGGGCGGATGGAGTGCGCCGGATGGCAATCCGCGCACGAAGCCGCCTTCAGGTCGCCGGCCCTCACCTTCGCGCCGTGAGCGCTGGTGAAGTACTTGGCTTCCTGGTCGACGGGGAGCGAGGGATCGTGCTTCCTCATGAAACCCGCGTCGGAGTGGCAGGAGCCGCAGAAGCGCGGCATGTCCGCCTTGGACGGCGCGCCCTTGAAGCTCGCGTCCTTGGCCTCGCCGATGTCCTCCGTGTCCGGGTTTCCGCCATGGCAGGAATGGCAGGAGAGCCCTTTTTCCTTGTGGATATCCCGGCCGAAGGCGGTCACGATGGCCTTGTGCTTTTCCCCCAGGGTCGCGTGGCAGGACACGCAGCCGCTCCCGGCGCGAGCGGGCGCGATGAGAAGGCGATGAAGGAGCAGGGCGGCCGAAAGAACAACGACAGGAGAGGAATTCCTCTGCATAGAACGGCGGATGAGACGGGAATCCGCGGGATTCAAGAGAGGTGCCCCCATAGCGTCATGGCCGCCAGAGCGGCCATGGCCACCGTTCCGACATAGCGCACCGCTTTGTCCCGCTTCTCCTCGGGCAAAGCGGCGTCCCAGAAAGGGACCAGGGTCCAGAGCGCCCCCGCGGCGCTGATGGCGCCGATGCCCCAGAGTTCCCCCGGGATGAGCAGTATGCGGGCGGGAAGCACCTTGAGGAGCTGGTATTGGGCCAGGAAATACCACTCGGGTTTGATCCCTGCCGGGGCCGGGCTCAGGGAATCTGCCTTTCGGCCCAATTCCCAGGGGAAGAACACGGCGAGCATGCACACCAGATCGAGGACCAAGAGCCATAGGATGAGGTCCCGCACGAAGAAGCCGGGGAAGAAGGGCATCGTGGACTT
>CAYWAR010000305.1:0-3715 GCA_964455765.1 uncultured Elusimicrobia bacterium | reverse complement strand
ATAATACCGCCCTAATGGGAACAGCCGGCACGCCGGACCTTCCGCCCGTCGCCGAACTTTCCGCCGAGGCAGTGGCCGACCGCTTCGTCGCCGCCCGCGAGGCCCAGGCCCTCTGGCGCCGCTATACCCTGACCCAGCGCGTCGAGCGGCTGCGCTCCTTCTGGTCCTATCTCATGGCCGACAAGGAACGCCTGGCGGCCGTGCTCCACGAGGAGACGGGCAAGCCCCTGGCCGAGATCGAGACCATGGAGTTCGGGACCGCCTCGCTCATCGTCAAGTATTTCACCCGCAACGCCCACCGCATCCTGCAGGACCAAGCCGCGTCGAAGCCGTGGATATTCCTCAACAAGCGCGCCTATGTCCGCTTCGCCCCCCGGGGCGTCATCGGCATCATCACTCCCTGGAACCTCCCCTTCCTCATCCCGGCCGGGGACGCCCTGCCCGCCCTCCTGGCCGGCAACGCGGTGGTGCTCAAGCCCTCGGAGTGGACGCCCCGCACGGCTCTTTTCGTCGAGGATAAGTTCCGGACCTGCGGCTTGTTCCCGCAGGGGCTCTTCCAGGTCGTCACCGGAGGAGGCCCGGCGGGCGCGGCGGTGACGGCCTGCGCGGACATGGTCCTCTTCACCGGGTCGGTGAAGACCGGGCGCGCGGTGCTCAAGGCCGCGGCCGAGAGGATGGTCCCGGTCGTGCTCGAGCTGGGGGGCAAGCACTCGATGCTCGTGGCCAAGGACGCCCCGCTCCCGCGCGCCGTCAAAGCCGCGGTCTGGGGCCGATTCGCCAACTGCGGGCAGCTCTGCGTGGGGGTGGAGCGGGTCTTCGTGGAGGAGCCGCTCTATCGGACCTTCTGCGACGCGCTCATCGCCGAGACGGGCCGCTTGCGCCAGGGGATCTCGCGCGGCTACGACGTGGACTTGGGGAGGCTGATCTTCCCCGGTCAGCTCGCGGTGGTGGAGCGCCATCTCGAGGACGCGAAGGCCAAGGGGGCCCGGGTGATCGGCGGCGGGGTCGTGGACCGTTCCCGCCTCCTGGTGGCCCCGGCGCTGGTGCTCGACGCCTCGCCGGACATGCTCGTCATGAAAGAGGAGACTTTCGGACCGGTGCTCCCGGTGGCCCCGGTGCGGCGGCTGGAGGACGCCGTGCGCATCGCCAACGACGGGCCGCACGGCCTGGCGGCCAGCGTCTGGACCCGGGACCTGGCGCGCGGCGAGGCCCTGGGCGGGATGCTCGAAGCCGGTCTCTTGAGCGTCAACGACGTGCTCAGCCACTATGCCGTGACCTCCCTGCCTTTCGGCGGGATGAAAGAGTCGGGTCTGGGCCGCCGCCACTCCGAGGAAGGCCTGCGCATGTTCTGCCATTCCCAATCCGTCCTCGTCCATGAGTGGCCCGCCGACCAGCCCGAGCGCTGGTGGTTCCCCTACGACCGCCTCAAGACCAAGGTCGTCGGCTTCCTGACGCGGCTCGCTTGATCCTCGGCATCCACTGCGACGTCCGCAAGGGCCCGATCGCCGCCCTGGGGTGGGCCCGCGGCCTGGGCTGCTCCCTCATGCAGATGTTCTCCTACCGACGCCATGACGAGGCGGCCTTGGAGGGGGCCGAGGGGTTCAAGTCCGCGCGTGAAGCGGGAGACCCCGTCCAACTGATCAGCCATGTCCGCTATCTCCCGTTCATAGGCTCCGGCGACCGCGCGTGGCGCGAGCATTCCGTGGACTTGCTCGAGCGCGAGATGGTTCTGGCCCGCGCCTTGGGCGCCCGGGGTCTCATCCTCCACATGGGCGCCTATTCCTCCGGTTCGACGCTCCGGGAGGGGATGAGGCTCTTCATAAACGGAGTGCGGGAAGCGTGGGAGCGCTCCAAGGGCGGAGTCCCCCTATGGGTGGAGAACGTCCCGGGAGGGGGACGGCGCATGGGCGGCCGCTTGGAAGAGCTCGGCGAAGCGGTGTCCTCCCTGCGCGCGCACGGGGTGGACTCCGGAGCGTGTCTCGATACCGCCCATGCCTGGGCCCAGGGCTTCGACCTCTCCACGCCCGAGGGCATGGAGTCCTTCCTCGACCGGGCGCGAGGCGTCCTGGGGAGCGACGGGGTGAAGGCTTTCCACCTCAACGACAGCCGCGCGCTCCTCGGGTCCTTCCGGGAGGATCACCGGCATTGGGGGGAGGGCTTGCTCGGGTCTAAGGGGCTCTCGGCCCTCCTCGCGCGAGCGGAGTTCCGGGACACGCCGGGCATCCTGGAGACCCCGCCCGGCAAGGACGCCGAGAACCTCGCCTTCGTGCGGAGACTGATGTCCGAATCCGCTAAGCCGTAGATAGGCGGTGGGAGGGCCTGTCTCGAACCTCGTCCTGCGGGTACGCGGTCGGCCGAAGTGTCGGCCGCCGCTCGGAATTCCAGCATCTGAACACTTGCCGGCAAGTGTTCTCGATGGACTTGGGGGGTTGTTAGTCCGTCGGCCTCGTCCGGAGTCACGGGTGCGGCGGGGCAGGGGCCTCCTCCCCGTGCCCGCTCGTGCGGGTGGAAGGCGCGGGACGGGGAGGACGGTCCCCTGATCCTGCCGCGCCGCCAGATAACGGGCGAGGCCATCCGGCGTTCCTTGACGGGGGAGGGGAGTGATTGCTACCTTTTCCGCTGTCCCCGGGAGCCCCAACATGGCGATCAACGAGTTCATCTTCGTTCTAGACTACGTCCGGAAGACGGTGCCGGAGAAGAAGCTCCTCGAGCTGACCCAGCAGCTCCAGCTCCAGCTCGAGCAGGCCCGCTCCAACCCCACCCCCCAGACGACGAAAGCCATCGTCGAGCTCCGGGAGTCCCTCTCCCGGGCGCATGAGGAGGCGGAGCCCAAGCAGTGGAACCACATGCGCCGCAGTCTTTTCGATCGCTTCGGCGGGACCGGCCTCATCGGCGCGGGCGCCCGCAAGGAGATCGACCGCGTCTTCTCCCACCATAGCGCGGACCCCTACGGCGCGGCCCAGAGCCTGCGCCAGTTCCGGGAGAAGCTCTCCCTGTTGGCCCAGCGCGCCGAGCGCCTGCTCGACAGCCTGGGACCCATGGCGGAGATGCCCGAGGCGGATAAGCCGGGGGAGAACGAGGGCGTCTTGCGGCTCATCTTCGCCGGCGAGGCCTCCATCAAGACCATCGAGGACCTGCGCGACGCGGCCAAATCCTGGAACCAGACGCTCTCGGCCTTCTCCCGCCTCGCCCAGCGCGGGTTGGGAGAGGTGATGCGGGTGCGCTCCATCTCCCCGGGCTCGCTCGTCATCGAGCTCATCGGCGCGGACTCCGCCCTGGCCGCGCTCGCCAAGGGGACCGGGGAGGTGCTCTCCGCCTATGAGCGCTACCTCCAGATACAGACCGTCCAGTTCGAGATCCGGGCCCTGGGCCTGAAGGCGGATCACGTCTCCGGATTGGACCAGGAAGCGAAGGCGCTGGTGGAAGGGACGGCCGAGGCCGCCGCGGGCAAGCTCCTCAAGGACTACGGCTGGGAGAAGGACGCCGAGGCCAAGGAGATGCGCGAGGGACTCTGCGCGACCCTGCGCGAGGTCTTTTCCTTCGTGAAGAACGGAGGGAGGGTCGACTACCTGCCCCAGGAATCCTCGAAGGACAAGCCCGCGGCCGAGAAGCTCGCGGACACTTTCGCCGTGGTCCGCAAGCTCGAGCTCAAAGTCGAGGAGTTCAAGGCTCTCGTCAAGGACCGCGCCGCCCGGTAGCTACTCTCCGCGGGTTC
>CAYWAR010000304.1:0-3754 GCA_964455765.1 uncultured Elusimicrobia bacterium | reverse complement strand
GCAAGGCTCGGGAGCTCTGGGCCCGCTCCAAGCCCGGCCTTGAAAGAGCCCTGGGTCCCCTGCGCCTCTATGAGACGCGCTCCCAAGGCCATGCCGGAGAGCTCTGCCGCGCGGCCCTGGCCGAAGGCGCGCGCCGGATCGTGGCCTTCGGCGGGGACGGCACTTTCCGCGAGGCGGCGGAGGGACTCCTCTCGATCCCGCCGGCCCTCAGGCCGGGCGTCTCGCTGGGCCTCTTTCCCGCCGGCTCCGGCTGCGACATGGCCAGGCATCTGGGCTACCCTCCCGGAGCCGACGCGGTGGGCGTCCTCCTCGCCGCTGGAAAGGTGCGCTTCCTGGACGCGATCCGGGCGGAGTTCACCGCGCAAGACGGCTCCCGCGCCCTCTGGCATCTGACCAACATGGCGGCTTTCGGGATACCGGGCGAGGTGGTATTGGCCATGCAGGGGACTGGAAAACCCCTGGGAGGGACGCTCTCCTATCTTCTCGCCACGCTGGGGGCGCTCTTGCGCTCGCGGCCTCTTTCCTGCGAGCTCGTGCTCGATGGAGAGCGGCTCCCGGAGTCCGGTTTCCACGCGGTCATACTCGCCAACACCTCCAGCACGGGCGGAGGCATGAGGGTCGCGCCGGAAGCCGACGCCCAGGACGGGGTCTTCGAGCTCCTCACCATCGGCGCCATGAGCCGCGCCCGGATGCTCCTGGCCCTGCCCGGCCTCTATCGCGGGCGCCGCCCGCGGGATCCGGGCGTGCGCCTGCGCAGGGGCCGCCGCCTGGAGGCGCGGCTCCTCTCCGGCTCGAGCGCTCCGCTCAATCTCGACGGAGAATCCGCGGGGAGCCTGCCCGCCTCCTTCGAGATAGTGCCGGGCGCGCTCCCCGTCATCGCGCCGTGAAGAACGCGTTCACTCTCATCGAGCTCATGATCGTCGTGGCCATCCTGGGCATCCTGGCGGCCGTGGCCATCCCGAAGATGGCCGGCCTGATCTCACGCTCCCAGGAAGGCGCGACCAAGGGCAATCTCGGCGCGGTGCGCAGTTCCCTCTCCATCTACTACGCCGACAACGGCGGCATCTATCCCAACGGGCCCGCGGGGGACGACACGACCATCGTCCAGGATTCGCTCACGAGCGGGAAGAAATACCTCGATGCCTGGCCCCCCGCCCACGCTCCGGGACACCACATGGCCGCGAGCACGGTCGACTCCCTCGACGATTCCGATCCCCAGACCGCGGACCCGACCGACGAGGGGGAGTGGGCCTATGTGAGCAACTCCACGCACCGGGATTGGGGGCGCTAGATGGTGGAATGCTACCACACCGACAGCCGAGGGACCGTGTGGACCACCTACTGACCCGCCCCTCTTTCCGCTCGCGGGCGGGCTTCAGCCTCATCGAGCTGATGATCGCCGCGGCCATCATCAGCCTGCTCGTAGCGGTCGCCATCCCCCGGATCTCGGGCACCATCCGCCTGGCCAACGAGGGCTCGACCAAGGCAAAACTCGGCTCCATCCGGACGGCCCTTTCCATCTATTACGCGGACAACGACGGGGCCTATCCGACGGACCTCGACCCCCTCATGCGGCCCGGGAGCAAATACCTCACGCGCGTCCTCCCGCTCTACACCGGGGCGCACGGGGAGGGCAACTCCGTCCAATACTCCTCCTCGCGCGTCTCGGATTCGGACACCGGCTCCTGGGGCTATGTGAACAGCGGCTCGGAGACCGGGACGGTCTGGGTGGATTGCTCGCACACCGACTCGAAAAATCAGGTCTGGAACGCCTATTAGGGGAAATCCCAGGGAGAATCCCATGGAAAAGAACGCGCATCCGCTCAACGTGCAAAAAGCCCTGCTCGTCAGCCGCTATGCCACGCCCTTGGCCATACTCCTGGTGGTGCTGGGAATCATCGTCTCCAACCCCGAAGGCTGGGCCCGGGACATCAGCCTCTTCCTGCTCTGTTTCGGGATACTCTTCAACCTGGCGGCGGGCTGGTGGATGAGGAAAAAGGACCAGGTCCATCCCGCGTTCATGGGATTTCGGCTCGCCCTCAACCTCGGGAGCAACATCCTCATCGTCTATCTGCTCGGCGGCTATTGGTCCCCCATCTGGATGCTCCTGGCGCTCACGCCCATGGCCACGGCCATCTACGACTCGCGGGCCAAGACCCTGGGGATATCGGCCGGCGTGGTATTCATCCTGGTCCTTCTCCAGGCCCTGCGGGGCATGAACTCCCCGCTGGACTGGGGGCAGGTGGCGGCGCGGGGCTGTTTCATCGTGCTCATGAGCCTCATGATCAACGACCTCGCCGCCCTGGCGCGCAAAAAGTGACCCCCGCTCCCCACAAGGCCAAGATCGTCTGCACCCTGGGGCCCGCCAGCTCGGGGGCGAAGATGATCGAGCGCCTGGCCCTCGCGGGGATGGACGCGGTGCGCCTGAACTTCTCGCACGGCACCCATGCCGAGCACGGCTCGGCCATCGACCGGGTCCGCGCCGTCTCGCGCCGCATCGAGAAGCCCCTCGCCGTCATCGCCGACCTCCAGGGTCCCAAGATCCGGACCGGACGCCTGGCCGCGGGCCGCCCCGTCCGGCTCAAGGACGGGGCCCATTTCATCCTGACCGGCCGCCCCGCGCCCGGGGACGCCTCGTGCGTGAGCGCGAGCTACCGCCGCCTGGGCATGGAGGCGCGCAAGGGGGACCGCATCCTCCTCTCCGACGGCCTCATCGAGCTCCGCGTCCTATCCGTGAGGGGCCTCGACGTCCATTGCTCGGTCGTCCACGGCGGAGAGTTGGGAGAGCACAAAGGCATCAACCTCCCGGGGGTGAAGACCTCCCTGCCGGCCCTCACGGCCAAGGATCGCGCCGACCTGGCCTTCGCCTTGGAGCGCGGGGCCGACTACGCGGCCGTCAGCTTCGTGCGCTCCCGCGCGGACGT
The DNA here is from genome assembly GCA_964455765.1 of uncultured Elusimicrobia bacterium. GTDB lineage: Bacteria > Elusimicrobiota > Elusimicrobia > UBA1565 > UBA1565 > CAYHRV01. The sequence continues at coordinate 830 of CAYWAR010000304.1, read as the reverse complement.
GGAAGGGGCGCGCGCTGCGGTCCGCCGGCTCGGGCGCGAGACGCGGATCATCGCGAAGATCGAGAAGCCCGAGGCCCTCGACGACCTCGAGGGGATCCTGGCGGCCTCCGACGGCGTGATGGTGGCCCGCGGCGATCTCGGGGTGGAGATGAGCCCGGAGAAGGTCCCCCTGGCCCAGAAGGCCATCATCACCCGGGCCCGGGAGTTCATGCTGCCGGTCATCACCGCCACCCAGATGCTCGAGTCCATGACGCGCAACCCGCGGCCCACGCGGGCGGAGGCTTCGGACGTGGCCAACGCGGTTCTCGACGGCACCGGGGCGCTCATGCTCTCCGAGGAGACGGCCACGGGCCGCTTCCCCGTGGAGTCGGTGCAGATGATGCGCCGCATCATCTGCGAGGCGGAGGCTTCGCCGGCTCCCCTGGCGGCCATCAAGCGGACGGGCCCGAAAAGCGTGGCCCAGGCCATCAGCGAGGCGGTCTGCTCCGCGGCCGGGGAGGTGAGCTTGCGCTGCATCGCCGTCTTCACCGAGTCCGGGACCACCGCGCGCCTCATCTCCCAGTACCGCCCCCCCTGCCCCATCGTGGGGTTCTCCACGGTGCAAGGGACACGGCGCAGGCTCGGACTCATCTGGGGCGTCCTGCCCCGGCGCATCGGCAGGGTCAGGAGCATCCACGACCTCGCGCGCGTGGCCGAGAGGCGCCTGATGGAGGAAGGCCTGGCCCGCGCGGGCGACTTGGTGGGCATCGTGGCCGGCACGCCCTTGGGCCGGCGGGGGACGGCCAACATGCTCAAGCTCCACACCCTCGGCACCGCCGACGGCCTCCCCC
>CAYWAR010000303.1:0-3768 GCA_964455765.1 uncultured Elusimicrobia bacterium | reverse complement strand
CCCCGGCACGGGGGCCGGGGCGCCGAGGTTTGAGCGCGGGGAAAGGCCGGAAGAGGCGCTCGCGCATGGCGTCGAGCGCGCGGCGGGCCTTGCGATAGGCTGAGTCCGCGGAGCTCCCATCTTCCCGGATCACGTTGGCGATGAGGAGCATCCGGTGGCGCAGGTGGTCGAAGGCCACGACGTTGCCAAAGAGCATGAGGCGCGCTTCCGGCCCTTCCCGGGCGGGGATGCGGGCGGTCGGTTCCAGATGGCGGATCATCGAGTAGTCCAAGGTCCCGACGGCGCCGCCGCAGAAACGAGGCAGGCCGGGGGCGGGAGCGGAGGCGAAGTCCCGAATCCGGCGGCCGAGGGCCAGGAAGGGATTCCCCGGCAGAGGGACGACGGTCCCGTCCTCCCGGATGCGGCGGGCGGAGCCGTTTTCGACGGCCAGGGTCTCGAAGGGCCCTGAGCCGAGGAAGGAATAGCGCGCCATGTGCTCGCCGCCCTCCACGCTTTCAAGGAGGAAGGAGGGTTCTCCCGGCCGGGTCAGGCGCAGGAAAGCCGCGACCGGGGTCCAGGTGTCGGCCGGGACCTCGAGCACAAGGGGGGCCACATTGGCCCCCCTTGCGAGCCGTTTGATGACCTCGTTTATAGTCGGGATTCCCATTTTTAAATAAAAAGACCCGCTTTTCGAGCGGGTCGCCGCCATCCTTGCGTACCGTCTATGTCAGCGCGCGCCCGCCCGCCGGGAGGCCCGCCAGGGCCGGTTCCGCCAGGATCCGCTCTTCCAAGCGAAGGGGAAAGCGCGCATGAACCCTGATTATACCATGTTCCCGCGGAGTCCGACGCGGCGGGGAGCCCTCCTGCCGCCTTTCTACGGCTGACAAGTTGACATTATGACATATATATGTCATACTATGCCCATGAAGAAGACCATGGTCTACCTTCCCGACGAACTTCACAAGAACCTCAAGCGGCTGGCCGTGGAGCGCGACACCAGCATGGCCGATCTGGTGCGCGAGGCGGCCTTCGCCATGCTGACCGAGGAAAGCGAGGACCTGGAGGACGGCCGGAGGGCGCTGGAGGAATTCAGGCGGAATCCAACCTCCGCCGTTCCGCTCGCCGAATATCACCGCCGCCGAAAACGTTAGTGGCCTACGAAGTCCGCCTGGGGAAGGCCGTTCAAAAGCAGCTCGACGCCATCCGACGCGAGGATTACCGTCGCCTCTACGATAAGCTGAGGAGGCTCTCCGATGAGCCGCGTCCCGAGGGTTGCGTCAAGCTCGATTCAGACCTCTTCCGTATCCGCTCCGGAGCCTACCGCGTCATCTACTCCGTGCTCGATGACCGACGCATCGTCCTGATACTCAAAGTCGCTCGTCGCTCGGAAAAGACATATCGGGACATCGGTTGAAGCGGCCGGCTCCACGAGAGTAGGTCCTTCGGCCCGGAGGGGCCTAGGCCTAGGGGGGGTGGTCCTATTCGCCCATTGGACCCATAGTTGAGGTATGGAGCAGGGAACGACGAAAGGGGGAAAAATGAAAACGAGACTCCTCGCCTTGTCGGCTTGCGTCCTCGTGCTTCAGCCCGTTTCCCAGGCCTACGCTCTCAACGTCGCCGCGGACCTCAACGGAATGGCCGTGCGCTGGACCGGGGACGAGCTCCCCGGGGCGCCCGACATCACCCCCATGCAGGCCAACGACCTCTATTCCGGCGAGAAAGGCGCGCGCACGCTCGTCGAGATGATGGAGAAGGTCGCCCGCGAGCATCCGGAGATCCCCAAGCCCGCGATCGCCAAGGCCTTCCTTTACCTCAACGATCACTCCAGTTCGCTGGGGAACACGGATTTCGTGACCGTCATCGACTTCAATCGCCCCTCCAACGAGAAGCGGATGAGCATCATCCGCATGGCGGACGGGACCGTGGAGTCCTACCTGGTGGCGCATGGGAACAAGACCGGGGAGCTCTACGCCGAAAGATTCTCCAACCAGTCCAAAACCCACATGAGCTCCCTGGGCCTCTATGTGACCGGGGAGAAATATGTGGGCGAGAACGGCCGCTCGATGCGGCTCGACGGGATGGAATCGACCAACAGCAACGCGCGCTCACGCTCCATCGTCGTGCACCCCGCCCCCTATGTCTCGGACGCGGCGGCTTCGCGCGGGATGATCGGCCGGTCCTGGGGCTGTCCGGCGGTGGACCCCCAGCACTCCGAGAAGATCATCGGCCAGATCCACGGGGGCAGCGTGTTCCTCATCTACCGGTCCAAGTCCTGACCGCCCCCTCGGAACGCGCACACCACCCCGCGGGGGAGGTGAGCGGACCGGGGCCGCCGAAGATGAAAGTCGTCCGGTTGGGGTGTTAGTCCAGGATGCCCTTGGCGAGGGTCTTGAGCCCGTAGAGCCCGGCCGACCTGGCCGGGGCGATGACCGCGGTGTCCGGCGGAAGCTTCCCCGTGGAGAGGTCTTTGGCCGCCTTGGCCGTGTCCTCCCACTCCACCAACTCAGCCAGCGGGAACTCTTTTTTGAGGTAGCGCTCGCATTGGGAGAGGGCCTGCGGATGCGAGGCGACTCGCCGGACGGCGGATTTGGGAGCGCCGGGGAGGGCCAGAAGGCATTGGTGCACCTCGAGCCAGAGCTCTCCCAGAAAAGCGAAAAGGTGGCCGCCCATGGCTTCGTAGGCGGTCTGGACCAGGCCGCCCCGGGAGTTGACGACAGGGAATATCCCCAGTTCCGCCTTCGCGGCGGATACGAGCTCCAGGACTTTCCCGATCTCCACGGCGTAAAGGAGGCCGGCCTTCAAGCCTTCGCGCTGGGCGTAGAGCAATCCGGCCTCCTCGGAGAAGGAGCCTTTGTCCCCGGAGACCGCGATGCGCGGGGTCTTCATGAGGTGAGACTTTACGAGATTGTCCGTTCCGACACAAGCTCTACGCGGCGCACAAAGTGCGCTGCGCGTTTTCAAGGCCGCGCCCGACGGGCGCACCCATTCGAAACGTACGGTGACTTTCGTTGCTGTGTATAATGGATGGTGTACTCTCCCATGCCCAGGATCCATTCCATCCAGGCGGGCCTCCCCAGGACTCTGTCCGATGCCGGAGGAGGAATGTGGACCACGGGGCTCTTCAAGGAGCCCGTTCCCGGTCCGGTGCGCTTGTCCCGGTTGAACATCGAGGGGGACGGGCAAGCCGACCTCCGGCACCACGGCGGCGCGGACAAGGCCGTGAATGTCTACCCTTGGGAGCATTACGCGCGCTGGAATCTGGAACTATCTCCCGTGACGCTCTCCCCCGGGGGCTTCGGGGAGAATTTCACTACGGAAGGCCTCTTTGAGGCCGAGGTCTGCGTCGGCGACTCCTTCCAGGCGGGGGAAGCCGTGGTGCAGGTCTCCCAGCCGCGGCAACCCTGCTCCAAGCTCTCGAGACGATACGGCATCGAGGAGTTCGCCCTGCGCGTCCAGCGCAGCGGGCGCACGGGCTGGTATCTGCGCGTCCTTAAGGAAGGGACGGTGGAAGCGGGGTCGGTTTTACGCCTGTTCGAGCGTCCCTTCCCGGAGTGGACGGTGGCCGAGGCCAATGAAGTGATGCATGTCCGCAAGACCGACAGGGAGGCCTCACGGTCTCTTGCCTCCTGCCCGCTCCTATCCGAAAGCTGGCGCGCGACCCTCTCAAAACGGTGTCAGATGTGAACTAAAGCAAGTTATTTCTCAATAGTTTGTAAATAAGTTCAATAAGTTCACGTCTGACACCAGGTCCCAGGTCAACGGCCGAGGATGGCTTGGATCGCTTTTTCC
>CAYWAR010000302.1:0-3810 GCA_964455765.1 uncultured Elusimicrobia bacterium | reverse complement strand
CCGGCCCCCGACGCGCCCCCGCCCGCTGATGCGGCCGATGGCGCCGCCCCCTCCCCCCGCCTTCTCGGCCTGGATGGAGAGGATGAAGTAGCCCTTGCTCTGGAGCGCGTTGATGGCCTCGTTCTCGTCCCCGGCCTCGACGGAACCGGAGGCCGTGTCGCCCTTGCTGTCTTGGACCGTGTAGAGGAAGCGCCCCATGGATGGAAGAGGTAGTCTACCAGGTGCTCTTACTCGTGTCAAGTCATTGGCGGATCTTGGACTACACGGAAAATTCCATGGAATTTTCCGTGTAGTCCGCTTCAGGGAACGGTCCGGATTACTCCGAAACGGTGATGGAAAGGAGCTCCTCGGCGGTCGTCAGGCCGGAGATGACCTTGCGCCAGCCGCTCGCGCGCAGGTTCCACATGCCGTCTGCCGCGCCGATCTCCTTGAGGGCGGTCATGTCCCCGCTTTTCTTGTAGATGCCTTCCCTGAGCGCGGGGGTGATGAAGTAGACCTCGTAGATGGCTTTGCGTCCGGAATAGCCCGTCTTGGAGCACTTTTCACAGCCCTTAGCCTTATAGAACATGAGCTTCGAAGCGTCCGGCAGGGGGTCGAGCATGCACTCCTTCATGCACATGTCGATCTCGATCTGCGGGGGCTGGTACTGGATCCTGCAGACCGGGCAGAGGGTGCGCACCAGGCGCTGGGCCGCGATGAGACGGAGGCAGGAGGCCAGCATGAAGGGCTCCACGCCCATGTCCACCAGGCGGACGACGGCCTCCAAGGCGCTGTTGGTGTGCAGGGTGGAGAGCACCAGGTGGCCGGTCAGGGCCGCGCGCAGGCAGGTCTGCGCCGTCTCCTGGTCGCGGACCTCGCCGACGAGGATGACATCCGGGTCCTGGCGCAGGAAGGAGCGCAGGGCCGAGGCGAAGGTCAGGCCGATGCCCGCGCGCACTTGGACCTGGTTGATGCCCTCGAGCTTGAACTCGACGGGGTCCTCGATGGTCATGAAGTTCATCTCGGGGGTCTTGATGGTGTTGAGCACGGTATAGAGCGTGGTGGTCTTGCCCGAGCCCGTGGGCCCGGTCAGGAAGATGAGGCCGTGCGGGGACTCCGCGGCCGCCAGGAAGTCCGCTTTCTGGCGCTCCTCGAAGCCCACCTTGTGGATGTCGAGCTCCACGGCGCCCTTGTCCAGAATGCGCATGACCACCTTCTCGCCGAAGACGGTGGGGCAGATCGAGACGCGGATGTCGATGAGCCGGTTCTGGACCTTGAGGGAGAACGACCCGTCCTGGGGAAGGCGCCGCTCCGCGATGTCGAGCTTGGTCAGGATCTTGATGCGGCTGATGACCGCGGCGAACGCCCCGACGGAGGGAGGCGTCCGCTCGTAGAGCACCCCATGGATGCGGAAGCGGAGCATCACCCGCTCGTCGTAGCGCTCCAGATGGATGTCCGAGCAGCGCTCCGCGATGGCCTGCTTGAGGATGGCGTTGACGAGCGTGACCACCTGCTCGCCCTTGGCCTCGGCCACCATCTTGTCGAGGTCCAGGCGCGCGTCGGAGGTGTCCACCTCCTCCACGTCGGCGGCCGCGCCCCCCTCGGACTTCATGACCTTGTCGATGAGGCTGCCCCCGGTCGAGCCGTAGAAGTCGTCGATCGCCTTCATGATCTGGCTCTTGGTCGAGATGAAGGGCTGGATGTCGAAGCCCGTCATGAGCTTGAGGTTGTCGAGCACGAGCACGTTCTCGGGCTCGGCCAAGGCGACGGCGAGCACGGTCTCATCGAGGAAGAGGGGCAGAAGGGCGTTCTCCCGGGCGAAGCGCTCCTCGATGACGTTCTGCAGGCCCTGTCCCTTCTCCGGCACGAGGATCTTGTTCTCCTTGGAGGCGAAGGGGACTCCGATCATCTTCGAGACGGCCATGGCGAGCGTGTCCTCGGTGGCCAGGCCGAGCTTGACGACCGTGTCGCCCAGGCGCGCGCCGGTCATCTCCGAGTGCTTGCGGGCCTTCTCGAGCTGCTCCCGGTTGAGCACGTTCCCCTTGAGCAGTATGTCCCCGAGCGTCAATCGTTCAGCCATAGTTTATCGTCCACTCCCGCCGGATTGTGAGATGCGCAGTCCGGCGCTCGGGGCCTCCTTGAGTGAACCCCTGGGCCTCACCGTCACATCCCTGCCGCGGTACCTGCGTCACGCTTCATAAAAAAATACACCCCGTTCCATTGCACCACCAGGGTCTGCGGATTTGACATGAAGGGTTCACCGAACGGCGTACCGCTACAACGGGGCTCTGGCTTAAAAACTTTGATTGCTTGCGAGTTGATTTTCCCAATAAGCATGTCAAAGACAGGATTGCCTGGACCGCACCCTGTACCCTCTGCGAGATAGTCTATGGCATTATGAGTGCTGATTTTAATGTCGGTGAAGTTACAGATGAGATCATCCCCGACATGGTCTTTTATGGCCATCCGGCCGGGTTCGACGCTGGCGATCATTCCCATATATTGTTCGACTTGTTCGTCGTCCAGGGCGGAGATGCCACAGCCGCCATGCATGACAATTTTCCACCGGCCCCATATTTCCCCCGCGTTGTCCGGCGAAAGCCGGGCCTGTGGGGCTTGAAGCGGTTCCGGGACTGCTTCCCGCTGTCTCTTGCAGCCGGCAGCGGGCCACAACAACAGGGCGGAAGCGGCCCAGGTGATCCATGCCCCATGGCTGGCGCAGGAACGGCCGCCCATAATCAAACCCGCCCCAGGTTCAGGGCGCGTTCCAGAGATCAATTTCATTCAGCCTTCGCCTCTCCAGTCCGGGCATGACGACTTGCTTTTCTTGTTTGGTCCTGGGATCGATAATGGTTCCCATCCTAAAAGTGGCCATCTCATCCCGCGCGGCGTCATAGTTCTTCGCGTTCAAATTCGTCTGCACTTTGCTGCCATCAAATCTTCCTGGTATCAGGTTGTAGTATAGGCCCGCGAGGGCATTCCATTGGTTTTGCGTCAATTCCACATCCTTGTTGAGTAACCCTTGCAGTTCCTTCTCTTTCTTGCCCACGTCCTGGCTCAGGAGCACTTCCGCCTGCTCTTTCGTGATGCCCTTGGCGTATTTCTTCCTCTCCGCCGCCGTCAGCATCCCATGGCCGTAGCCGATGTTCATCTGGCCAGGCCTGCCGGGATCCGGGCAGGGCATTTCACAAAACTTTTCGTGGTACCGGATGTTCTCCTTGCCGAACTCCCCCATGGTCAACTGCTCGGGCTTGAGCCGGGGCGCGGGCGGCTCCGGCTTCCGGTCCTGGATCGCCTTTTGAAAGCCGGCGATATCCTTGGTCCTGGCTTTGAGGGCGTTTGGAGCGGCCAACAGTTCGGCCAGGGCATTGCATTCCTTCTTGTTCTTGGCCGTCACCTTCTTGCAGGCCTTCTGCCTAGCCTGGATCGACGGGCTCTCCTTAAGGATTTGGGCGGCCTTCTCGATTTCAGCGGGGGCGGATTTGGGCGCAAGCCGCTCCTCCCTCTTCAAACCAGCCAGCTCTTTATTGATTAGATCCGCAGCCCGATATTGTTGTTCCCGCTTGTCCCGGATCTTCCGCAGATCGGCCCCTTGCGCTTCCTGGCGCGTTTTCTCTTTCTGCGTACCGCATCCTCCGGCCGGCAGTTGAACTTTTCCGCCAGGACAGGCCGGAGGCTTGGCAGGCCCCTTTGCGACACAGGATCCGTTCTCTAGGATCTTGTCGGCCGCGCAAGTGCACTTGTCCCCGACCACCTTGCCGCCCGCGCATTTGGGCGGCTCGGGCTTCGGCTTCGGCGCGCATTGCTTGCGCAACTCCTCCGCCTTCCCCC
>CAYWAR010000301.1:1883-3821 GCA_964455765.1 uncultured Elusimicrobia bacterium | reverse complement strand
AGCTCTTCGAGCTCTCCCGTGACGCCTGCTCGGCCCCGGCCCTGGAGAAGCTCATCCTGGAGACGCCGTCGCAGCGCCTCATCGAGGAAGGCTCGCTCGGGGCGCACCCAGCGTTCCAGGAGCGCTTCGCGGGCTTCCTGCGCTCGCATGGCCACCGGGAGACGGATTTCGACCCCTACCATCCGACCTGGGCCGAGGCGCCGTGGGTCGTGCTCGACAACGTCCGCCTGCTCCTGAAATCCCCTCCGGAGAAGACCCCGGCGCAGCGCGAGCGCGAACTCAAGATGCGCATGCGCGAGGCCGAGGAGCGGTTCCTCGGCGCCATCCCCCCGGACCTGCGCTTCTTCTTCCATGAGGTTACGCGCCTGGCCCGGGCCTACACGGCTCTCGACGACGCGGAACACTATCAGACCACGCGCCTGAGCCTCCCCCTGCGGCGGGGGCTCAGGGAGCTGGGCTCCCGCCTCGTGGAAAAGGGAGTGCTCTCCGACCCCATGGACATCTTCTTCGCCCGCGCCGCGGGACTCGACGAGGCCGTCGGCGCCGGCAACGACGCCGGCTATTCCCGGCTGGCCGGGGACATCGCCCGGGCCAAAGCCGGGTACCTCAAGGACAAGGACAGGACTCCCGAGTGGGTCCTGGGAGCGGGCGAGGGCGCGCAGTGGGCCCCCGGAGAGCTCTCCGGCATACCCGGGAGCCCCGGGGAGGCCGAAGGAGAGGTGTGCGTGGTCCGCGGGCCGGAGGATTTCGCGCGCTTTCCCAAGGGGGCGGTGCTCGTCGCGCGCACCACTAATCCCGCCTGGACCCCTCTTTTCTACTGCTCCGCCGCGGTCGTCACGGAGAGCGGAGGGCCCCTTTCCCACGGGGCGGTCACGGCCCGGGAGATGGGCATCCCGGCCGTCATGTCCGTGCCCGGCGTCCTCGACCGTCTCAAGGACGGCGCCCGCGTCCGCGTCGACGGGACCCGGGGCCGCGTGGTCCCGCTGTGAAACGCAATGGAGGATTTTCATTATGGCTCGATCGATGACGGCCTTCCCGCCGCCCGAGGCGCGGCGCACGATGGGAATCCTGCGCACCATACTCCGGGAGCCCACCGCTCCGTTCCATGAACACCGCGTGCGCTCGGCCCTGCGCCGCATCCTGGAAGAGGCGGGCATCCCTTGCCGGCTCGACGCGTCCGGCAACCTCACGGCCCGCTATCGCCGCGGGAAGGCTTTTCCCCTCTCGTTGACCGCGCACATGGACCACCCGGGCTTCGAACTGCTCTCCGTGCGCGGGGAGAAGGCCTCGGCCCGCTGGAACGGGCAGGTCCCGCCTTTCGATCTGCGCGGCCTCAAGCTCGCCCTCTGGAGCGACGGTGCGCGGGGACGGCTCGGCACGGCCCTCGTCCTGCGCGGGGACGGCCGCCTAAAGCCTCCGAAAGCCTCCTGGCTGGAGCTTCGCGTCCCCCCCGGCGCCGAGCCGGGCGATTTCGGCCACGCCCAACTCCCCCCCTTCCGCCTGAGCCGGGGACTGATCCACTCCAAGGCCCTCGACGACACCGCGGGCTGCGCCGCAGTCGCCTCCTGCCTCGCGCATCTGGCCCGCAAGCGCCTGGACGCGGATGTCTTCGCTCTTTTCACCCGGGCCGAGGAAGTGGGTTTCCATGGCGCTCTCGGCGCCATCAAGAACCGGACCCTGCCGGGGGGCCGTCCCGTCCTGGTGCTCGAATGCAGCAAGGCCATGCCCGGGGCGGAGCAGGGGAAAGGTCCGGTCATCCGCGTCGGCGACAAGGCGAGCGTCTTCGACCCGGACACGGTCGCGGCCTGCGTCGAGACCGCCGGAAAGCTCGCGGCGTCGCGGCCGGGCTTCCGCGTCCAGAGGCGCCTCATGGACGGGGGGACCTGCGAGGCCTCCGCCTTCGGCCTTTTGGGACGGCGTTCCCTCTGCATCGCCCTG
>CAYWAR010000301.1:0-1873 GCA_964455765.1 uncultured Elusimicrobia bacterium | reverse complement strand
CTTGGGGAATTATCACAACGCCGGCCCCCGGGGAGTGGCGCCCGAGTTCATCGAGTCCGAGGATTTCCTGGGCGCGGTCGATCTCCTGTGCGCCTTCGCCGTCCTGGGGCTCGACCCCGCCGGAGCCCGGGCGCGGCTCACGCGCCGCCTCCAGGACCGCTTCGGCCCGGCCCAGGCGCGCCGCTTGCGCGAGACTTGAAGATTTCCCAAAGCCGGCCGGAGTTCCTCCATGCCCTCCTGCCGGGCTTGGCGCTCCTGGGCCTGCTCCTCTTCGCCGACCCGCGCGGGGACTTCCCCCTCAACGACGATTTTCAGAATGCCGAGTCCGTGCGCGGCCTCTGCGCGAAGGGTGAGCTCAGGCTCTCGCCTTGGGCCCTGGCCTCCTCCGTGGCGCACATCGGCCTGGGAAGCCTGACCTGCCTTCTCACAAGCCCGACCAACGAGCGGCTCAGGTTCCTGATGATCGCTCTCGGCTCTCTCCTCTGCGGGGCTTTCTACTTCTTCCTGCGCAGGCTCGCCCTCCCCCGCCCTCTCTCCCTGACCGGCTCCCTGCGCCTCGCCTTCGATCCGCTCTACGCGGCCATGAGCGCCCGCGTCCATCTCGAGATCACCGCCCTCGCCTTCCCACACGCCGGCCTCTGGTGCTTCCTGGAATGCGTATCCCTCGACCGCAGAGACGGCCCGACCTCCGGCCCGCGCGCCGACCTGTTCCTGCTGGGCTCATCGGCCTTCTGCGCCCTGGGCTATCTCACCCGGCAGACCGCCTGCCTCTCCCTGGCCGGCGCCGCCGTTTTCCTGGCGGCGGACCGCCGCCTGACCCGGCGCCGGCTCGCGGCGCTCTTTCTTCCCGCGGGCATGGCCCTCGCCGCTTACTCGGCCTGGTACCATTTCAAGCACGGGCCGACCTGGGCCTACGACGCCCACAGGCCGGGACTCTATGCCGCGGCCGGTTGGCGGCCCTCCCAATGGCTCCGTTCGGCCCTGGAGTTCAACGGCAGCCTGCAGACACTGGCCTTGTTCCTATCTCCCCTCACCCTGGCCTTGGGGGCCGGCCTCCTGCGTCCGGCCCCCAAGGCCCGTGAACTCGCGGTCCTGGCCGCGGTCGCCGCCCTGGCCGCGGCGGGCTGGTGGGCGGAAGGCGGAATGCCTCTATTGGAAAATACCTTGAACCGCGCGGGGTTGGGAGTCGTCACCCTAAGTTCGCCCCAAGCCAAGGCGGCCGGCTGGTGGGGAGCCAGGACGCTATGGCTCTTCTTCGACGCCGCGGCCCTGCTCTCGGCCCTGGCCCTGATGCGCCTGCTTTGGCGCCGCGCGCCGGGGAAGGGCTCCACGCAGGCCGCCGTCGCCGCCTTCATCCTGCCGCCCTTCCTCGCCTTCCTCCTCCTCTCGGAGAACTACGACCGCTATCTCCTCTGCCTCCTTCCGGGCGCGATCGCCATGGTCTTGATGAGCCTGGAAGAGCTCCCGTGGTCCCGGTCCGCGCTGGCGGGCGGATTGCTTTTCTGGGCGGCTTTGACCGGGGCGGGACTCAAGGACTATTTCGCGTGGAACCGCGCGCGCTGGCAGGCGGGGCTCCATGGGGTCTCTCTGGGCGTCCCGCCCGGACGCATCGAGAACGGCTTCGATTGGGACGGCCAATATACCCTGCAAGCCAACATGGACCACCTCATGGCGGACAAAGCGCCCGGCGAGATAGGGATGTGGGATTGGATGAAGCTCAACCGTGTCGTGCTCGTGACCTCGTTCTCGCCCGAGCCGCCCTTTCCCGGCTATGTCCGCGTGGAGCGATTCTCCTACCGGACGCCCTTATCCCCGGGCGAGCACTTCGTATATCTTCACGGCCTCTCCCCTTCCCCCCTATAAGCGGGAATCC